>JAKPPK010000179.1 GCA_029547385.1 Candidatus Latescibacterota bacterium | reverse complement strand
CCTTGTTGATCGCGAACGGAGCGATTGACGCTCGCATGCTGGCGTGCATCGCAGGGCTCATTCCGGCGATCGTTGCTGGATCATTGATCGGCGTGCACCTTTTTAACAGAATCAACAAGGATAAGTTCAAACGGGTTATTTCCTGGGCGCTGCTTGCCCTCGCAGTGCTGGTTCAGGTATAACCAGGAACCGCCAAACAGGGAGCCGCGATCAAAGGTGGATATCGACGGAACCACACGCGTGGTTGGCGTAATTGGCGACCCGGTAAGCCACAGCCTTTCGCCAGCGATGCATAACGCCGCGTTCAAAGCGCTCGGATTGAACTGGGTGTATGTTGCGTGGCATGTTGTTCCGGAAGGCGTGGAAGCAGCAGTAAATGCCGTCCGTGGTCTGTGTCTGCCAGGGATGAACATCACAGTCCCCCACAAAAAGGCTGTCATCCAATTCCTGGACGAATTGTTACCCGCTGCAAAAGCAGTGGGAGCGGTCAATACAATCGTCAACAAAGACGGACAACTTCTCGGCGACAACACCGATGTGTACGGAATCCTTCAGGCCATCCGGGTGGGAGCGAAAATGGACACCGTTCCGCCCGTTGTTGTTGTTCTGGGAGCCGGTGGGGCGGCGCGAGGGATTGTGTACGCGCTTACTACTCTCCCGGAAGTGAAGAGCATACGGATTCTCAATCGAACCCTGGCGAACGCAGAGGAATTGGCGCGCGAATTTGGAGCAACCTCCTCGGTAACTGCGTTCGGCCTCGAACCTCACGCGGCGCGGCACGCTCTTGATGGTTGCGGCTTGCTGATTAACGCAACAAACCTCGGGCGCGGTAAGCTGGCGAACATCAGCCCTCTGCCTGACGCGTGGAACTGCATTCCACCGCGCATCGTGTGCATCGACTCAAATTACAGCCCCGCAACCACACGGCTGATGGAACAGGTTGTCGCCGCCGGGGGAGTTGCTTTCAACGGACTCGATATGCTGGTGCACCAGGGCGCGCGCGCTTTTGAGTTGTGGACGGGGATGATGCCTCCTGTGGAAGTGATGCGGGCTGCCGCCAACGCCCGTTTATAGGGAACTCCATCACGTTTTGCGGCGGGTATTGACAGACACGAGCAGGGCAATCATATTCCATGGGTGGAGGGGTTGCCGTTTTATTGAACCTTCAACACACGTCTACCGAAGGGGGCTCCCCTGCGGTGCGGACTCACCGCCTCGGTACGGGGTGGTGATACTATATCTCTGCAGGGCAGCATCAAAAAGCCTTCAACAGTTTTTCCCTGATCTGAAGCGTTTCATCCCGGCGGCCCCTCTACTCTGCTCATTCTCTGATCCAAGAGTTTCCGTTCCTCTTCCTCCGCCTCGAGCAATCGTAACCTGTCATCAGACAAATCTCAGGCCCGGAAACAGAAAGCGCGGAGGACGTATCCCCCGCGCCTCCGGCCACGTTTCCATGGCCTCTCATTCAGCCCTTCCAGTCACTTCATTGCCTGAAAGGGCGTCCCCCGATCAAGTTTCGATCAGAATCGGTGCGTTACAGAAAAACCGAACAAATTCGCGGTGGTATTGTACGTTCCGTTGAAGTTCTTGGGGTTCAGACCTTCCGTCGAACGTTCCTTGAATTTCAGATACATGTACGCGAAGTCGAACGTCGTCTTCCCCATTGTGTACCCTGCACCCACCTGGAAGGAGTCACGATCAGCGTCCGGCAGAAGCGGGGTAACTGCCATCGGGGGTGCCGGAGATTCGTCAAACAGGTACCCGCAACGCAACGCCAGCGACCACGCAGGCAATCTGTATTCCGCGCCGATTCGATAGCTTCGCGCATTGGAGTACAGCTCGGGAGTTTTCTCTGTCAGCGCACTGTAAGGCGCCGCAAACGCGATAGTAAGCGTGTCAAACGTGCTCCACTGCGTCTGGACAACGTTTGCCTCAATCGTAAGGTCCGGAATCGGAGTGACCGCGACACCGATACCCATGACGGCCGGGTACGGCATCGTCGTGCTGACATCAGCCTTCGCGGGCAGGCTGGTTTTTACCATCGTCCATTTCGCGTTCATACTGTCAAACGCAGCCGTTCCGTTAACCTTCGAATCCACCTGACTTCTGTACGATGCACCGACGGTGAGCATCGGCATCGGGCGGAATTGAACGCCGGCGTTGAAGCCATAGTTGATGTCGCTCGTGCCTTCAAGATGCATAGCCGCAACATCATCGCCGAGGAGCGGGTGCTTCACTTTCCGATTCAGTTCGAGGGACCCATACACTGCCTGCATCCCTGCTGCCATGGAGACGGGACCCACCGAATACGCGACCACCGGATTGAAGTAGTACGTCTGGATCTCCGTTTTTGTCGAGATGTCCCGGCCTTTCCAATCCTCCGGCCAGTTGGTTCCAAGTCCGAACGGGTTAAACACGCCCAACCCGACCGTTACGGGACCCAAGGGGGATGCAACATAGAGGTGCGAAGGAAAGAAGAGGGCATCTTTTTGCTTGGCGGTGTAGCCCGTACCAGGAAATGGATTTGCGCCTGCGAAATCTCCGCTCGGTGTAATAAGTGTCGTACCCAGCATCACGCCGGCGCGTTGACCGGAAATGCCCGCCGGATTGTAGTAAATCGCACTCGGATCGTTTGCGCGAGCGATGAACGCTCCCGCGGTCGCCGTTGCAGCGGCTCCGTGCTCGTAAAGAGCGAAGCCTGCTGCGCCGACGTTGGCGGCCGCCGCAGTAATCGCAACAATTCCCGACCAGAACCATTTGCGCATTGCTGATCCTCCTCCCGCACATGTGGCAGGGAAAAAGGTTGACTGGATGCCGGAAAACCGCCGGCCGACGACACACGGGGCATTCTCCCGTGAGCAGAAAAAGGTAAGGAATGCGATACGCTTTTGCAAGACAGGATTCCCGGCGCGAAGTTCGCTGTGACTGCAGACGGGAGCAGCGACGCGGGAGAGAGGGGCAGCGCTGCACCGAGCTGCAGCCTGTGGGACACTCCCACGCCGGAACGAACTCACGTGGTTGGTATATTTATCCCACACTTCGGTTCTCGGCCGCGCTCTTGAAGCCGAGGCCAACGACTCCGCCGAATCGAGCTGCCAATGTGTGGTATTGCGGGAATCTGGCATAGGGATGGGCGCCCGGTTTCGCCTCAGATGATAAGCGCGATGACCGACGTCCAGTCACATCGCGGCCCCGACGACAGGGGCACGTACGTCTCGGGTGATCTTGCGCTCGGACATCGCCGCCTTGCCATCATCGATCTTACCGAAACCGGCCACCAACCCATGAGCAACCGGGACGGCACTCTGTGGATAACCTACAACGGAGAAGTGTACAATTACGTCGAGTTGCGCGCTGAGCTGGAGGGGCGGGGCGCTCGCTTCAGATCAACGAGTGACACCGAGGTTCTGATCGCGGCATACGAGCAGTGGGGAGAGTCCTGTGTAGAACGTTTCAACGGAATTTTCTCGTTCGCCATCTGGGATTCTCGCCGCCAGACACTTTTCTGCGCCCGGGATCGCTTTGGCGTAAAACCCTTTCACTTCGCCGAAATCGGACCGACCTTTCTGTTTGCGTCCGAACCGAAGGGGGTGCTTGCGTCAGGCATCGTTCCGCGGGGGCCCGACTGGAGGGTCGTGTACCGGTATCTGGTGCTGAATCTGCTGAACGTCGACAACAACACGTTCTTTTCCTCCATCCAGAAACTGCCGCCCGCACATACGCTGACCGTTCACCGCGACGGCGGGAGCGTGCTACGACGGTACTGGGATATTCCCACAATACAATCCGGAGAACAGCGAAGCGACGCCGAATGGCTCGAGGAATACGAAGCAACGCTAGAAGACTCCGTCCGCCTGCAGATGCGGAGTGACGTTCCAGTCGGTGTGTGCCTTTCCGGCGGTCTGGATTCCACCTCCATCACACGAATTGCGACTGAGTTCTCTTCCATACCCACCAAAACGTTCACTGCGTTTCTGCCACACCCGTTGTACGACGAACGCGAACCGGTGAGCGCATTCACCAGGTTGATGAACGGAAAAACTGAGCCTCATTTCGTTTCCCCTGAATTGGACACCTGGGTGCACGAACTGCCGAAAGTGGTCTACCATCACGACGAACCGCATGCGGGGTACATAGCCGCCACCCAGTGGGAGGTTATGAGGCTCGTCCACCAGCGTGGCGTCAAGGTAGTTCTGGATGGTCAGGGATCAGATGAGACCCTTGGCGGGTACAATTTTTTCGTCGAGAGCGCTGCGGCCGATCTGGTGCGTTCCGGTCGGGTTCTGGATGCGTTTCGCGTCCTCAGTTTGCTTGAAGACCGGAGAGGGACGGGCTATGCCGCCGGCGCACGGCGGTTGATCAAAGTGGCGGGACGTGCATTCTTCAGTCGGGACCATCTTTTTGAAATCGAGGGGAAATGGAACGCCGCTGGTTTGCCGCTATCGCGGGAATGGTGCTCCCGGTTCCGTCGCTTCGATATCCCCACAATCGAAACAACTGGATCGCGATTGGAAGACGATCAGCGCACGGCCATGTTCGTCACTATGCTTCCGTATCTCCTCACATTCGAGGACCGTGCAAGCATGGCGTTCTCCATTGAATCGCGCGTTCCTTTTCTCGACCACCGCCTCGTAGAGACCGCCCTCAGATTGCCACGACATCTCAGAGTGAACGGAACGACAACAAAGGTCGCACTTCGCCGGATCATGGAGGGAAAGCTTCCCGGAGAGATCGTGAATGCCCGATTGAAAAGGGTTTTCGGCACTCCTTACGAACACTGGTTTTCGGAGAAGCTCTCCGGTTTCGCACGCGACATTCTGACGAGCCAGGCCTTCCTGGAACGGCCATTCATCGAGAAACGCAAAGTCCCGGGATTGATCGCCTCATTCGCTGCTGCGGCACGGAGCAGAAGAAAGGCGTTCAACATCTGGAATCTGATCAACCTGGAGTTGTGGTTCCGCGTCTGTGTGGAGCAGAACGCGGACATTGTCCCTAACTGATTTTTCCTGTGGTAGTGACGGCCCCGGTAGTACTGAATGCCGTCCCCCTGCCGCCACGAATCACCCCATCCCAGTTGAAAAAGTGTCGCAACGGGTCCGGCGTGTCCAAGGGAAGCGGCAATTCCACTATGGACCGCTTCAATGCCGACTGGTAAATGGCCAGGATGAATTCCACAGCTTTGTACCCGGTTATTCCGTTCGAAACGGGCTCACGGTGGCGCTCCACAGCATCAAAGAGATCCCGCACTGCCAGCGTTGAAGGGTCAGGCTCCTCTTGCAGCTCCTTCAGTTCTTCTTCAGCACTCCGCCATCCTTTGGCGATCACTGGCGGAGATCCTGGCTTGTTGATTTCGATTGTCCCGTCGGCACATTCGATGGTGATATAATGGTAGCCCTGCGACCAGCAGTTGGCGCTCTCAACGCAAATGCGGACCTCGGGAATTCCGCCGTCTTCGGGAATCAGAGCGTACGCTACCGACGTGCGTTCCACCGGGTGGCCGAAACGGTACGCACCGTCTCCGGGATCGACCTGCGCAAAAACGCGCGTCACCTGGCGGTCGTCGCAGAAGAAATGCACCAGATCGATCGTGTGAATGGTGTTGCTCATCAGGTCCCCGGACCCGCACACGGCCCAGACGCGCCGGACCGCGCCGAATGTGCCTGAGCTGATGAGTTCCCGTACCGCTCGAACGCGCGCCTGGTGCCGCAGCTGGTGCCCCACCCCCAAGGCTATGCCCTTTTGCCTGCACATTGCAATCATCTCGTTCATTGCTGGGAGTGTCAGCGCAAGCGGCTTTTCACAAAGGATTCCCTTGACACCGTGCGTTCCCGCCGCCCTGATCGTCATTTCGGGATGAAGATGCGGCCACACGCACACGCTCACGACGTCAGGACACTCCGAGTCGAGCATTGCTCTGTAATCGCCGTACGTGTTCGGAATGCCGTACTCCCTCTGGAATGCCGCGCGAACTTCGTCGTTTACGTCTGCGACTGCCACGATCTCCGCGCTGCCGGAAGCACGATATGCGTTCGCATGGAGATGCGCAACGTGCCCTGTCCCGATGATAGCCACCCTGAACGCCATCGCCACTCCTTCGTTTGTGCGTCGTCATAACCACTGCCGGGAGGTGTTTGAAGTTCAGAAAATCTCTCTTCATCGGCAAGTGAACCGGTGTCCTGCACTTCTTTGCCGCGCGCAGGCGCCCTTGCACAGAGTCTCCGCGAGACCGATAGTACATATTCGAGCGTGACTACTTTGAAATCACGCAACAAATCACGCAGTTCTGCCCAGGAACGTGCCTCCCATGCCATGCGTGCTCATTGTCAGCAACCAGCAGAACGCTCGCAGTGCGATCGCCGAAGATGTCGAGGAAATCGGCATCGAGGCCATCACCACGGATGACCTCAGCAGAGCGCTCGACATACTCGAAACGAGGCACCCGAGCCTCGTGCTTCTTGATCTGATCGACCGGACACTCGGCGCGGAAAGCCTCTGGCGACAGCAGATGCGACAGGCGCCGAAAGACCTGCCATTCCTGCTGTTCATTCCGGAAGAAGGTATTCGCAATTTCGATTTCCCGCCGCAGACAAAGGATTTCATCCTGGTTCCGTTCGTCCGGGCGGAGCTTCACGCCCGGCTGCGACTTGCGCTGGGTTCATTGTTGTCGACTCAGGCATCGAACGTAATCGAACGCGGGCAGCTCCGGATAGACCTCGACAGGTACAAAGTGTCCATCGCCAACCAGCCCGTTGAACTCACCCTGAAGGAATTCGAACTGCTCCGTTTCCTTGCTGAGCACCCGGGCAAAGTGCACACAAGAGAATCCCTGATGACTCGCGTATGGGGGTACGACTATTTTGGCGGCACACGCACCGTGGATGTTCACATACGGAGAATCCGCGCGAAACTGGAACCTCACGCAGACGAGTATATCGACACTGTTCGAGGTGTCGGATACTGTTTCCGCGACTAGGGACGGCCATGGAACACGCTGATGCAAGCTATGTCGTCAAACAGGCGAAAGACCATAAGGTCAAATTCATCCGCCTCTGGTTCACCGACGTCCTAGGTTTTCTGAAAAGCGTCGCGATCGTCGTTGATGAGTTGGAAGACGCGCTGGTTGACGGCGTCGGTTTCGACGGCTCCTCGATTGAAGGCTTCGCGCGCGTGGATGAGAGCGACATGCTCGCCGTTCCCATTCCGACCAGTTTTCAGATACTTCCCTGGCGCCCGCAGTCTGATAATGCGGTTGCCCGCATGTTTTGTGAGGTCCGCCAGCCTGACGGGACGCCGTACGAAGGCGATCCGCGTTTCGTGCTTCAGAGAGCTCTGAAACGTGCGCACGACATGGGATTCACATTCTACGTCGGTCCCGAACTCGAGTTCTTTTACTTCAAAGAGGACCAACCGCCGCCGAAGGTCCTTGACAGGGGTGGGTATTTCGACCTCACCCCGCTTGATATCGCGTCCGATTTGCGCCGCGATACCATCATGACGCTGGAACAGGTGGGGATCGATGTCGAGTACAGCCACCACGAGGGCGCACCATCGCAGCACGAAATAGATCTTCGGTACGCGGATGCCCTCACAATGGCCGATTCGATCATGACCACGCGCCTTGTCGTGAAAGAGATCGCGGGAAAGCATGGAATTTACGCGAGTTTCATGCCGAAGCCGTTGGTTGCATTCAACGGCAGCGGCATGCACATCCATATGTCGTTGTTCCGAGGGGATTCCAACGCGTTTTTCGATCCCGGGAATCCGGAGCACCTCTCAGCGACAGGAGAACAGTTTGTCGCCGGTATCCTGCGCCATGCGGCCGAATTCACCCTTGTGACAAACCAATGGGTCAACTCGTACAAACGCCTCAAACCAGGATTTGAGGCGCCGACTCAAATCGCCTGGGCGTACCGCAATCGTTCTCACATCCTTCGCGTTCCCTCAATCAAACCCGGCCGTTCGGAAAGCATGCGCATCGAGTTGCGCTCGCCGGATGTGGCATGTAACCCGTACCTTGCCTTCGCCGTCCTCCTGCACGCAGGTCTGGAAGGCATCGAGAGACAGTATAAGGCGATTCCGCCAACCGAAAGTAGTCCGGAACAGCTCTCGGCTTCGGCACGTCGACGTAAAGGGATCAAACAGCTCCCGGACAGCCTGAACGAAGCCATTCGGCTCGCCGAACAGAGCGAACTCGTGCGACGCGCGCTCGGACCGCACATCCACGCAAAACTCATCGAAAACAAGCGCATGGAATGGCTCAAGTTCGCGGAACACGTGACCGATTACGAACTGGACAGGTACCTGCCGTTGCTTTGAGGCTCAAGGGGGAATATTCAAGTTACGCCAGCTCGGAATACACAGCGGGCGCGGTTCTCCTGAACCGCGCCCGCCGTATTTTTGACCGCGGGAGGGTCTTCAGATGCGCTCCCAGATGGGCTGGATCCGCTTTGCACCCTCTTCGCCAAGAACGATTGGCGGAATCCCCGCGATTTCGCAGAGGTACACCAGAGGCTGCACGAGATTGCCAGGTGCCCCGAGCACGTGATTGCACGGGAACACGCTGAGAAACTCCTCGAAACTGCCCTGAATTCGCGCGTGGACATGCGGCCACGTCGGATTGGTTGCCTTGTTAATCGCCTTCCTTTCCGCCGCTGGAAGGTCCAACGCATTGCCGCGGGTTATCACCATGAAAGGTTTGTCGTCCCACAATCCCAACCGGCAGAAGGTCATTTCACCTGGTTTCGCGTCAAATTCCACCGACGCGCCGCCTGCCTTGAAGTACATCTCCAAGGCGGGATGGAAGTGTATCTTGGCGTAGTTCTTCTTCGGATCGCTGGATTGCGCGGCGTACCAACTCGAATGGTTCCCCGAATTGCACCAGTCCCACAGGTTCTTTTCCGGCAGGTAGAGGCGCACGTCCATGAACAGCGTTGGAAGGCCGCCGGTGACGTACTTCAGAATCTGCATAGTCATCGCAGCGTACGCGTCGGCTTCGGTCGCGCACACCGTCGGTTCCTTCGGCCCGTTCCAGTCGTAGGGATCGTTCATGATCATCTCCGGAACGTCACCAAGGCACAGGTATTCAGTCAGTTCGCGCTGACCTTTCAGCCCGCAGAAATCAAACCCCTTTTCTTCGTTCACGCGTTTCATCGCGCAATAGAGGCGTATCTGGGTTTTGAGCGTTTCAGGGGTCAGCATTTTTCCGTCGTAGAGGATGCGTTTGCCGAGCATCTCGGTTAGCCATTTGAAGCCCTTTTCGACCTCGGAGTCGTCCACCTCTTTCATGGCGTGAACGAGCCAGAGCTGATCTATTTGCCTTCCGGTGGTACCGAAGGTTTTCACCGTCGGCACGAGGTGGAAGAAGCCGGTTTCCATCCCCATGGAATGGCCACCGTATATCCCGAATACCTCGTTTCTCATCGTGGTGAGCGCCTGGCTTGCCCGTACCCAGTCGAACACGGCCTGGCACGTTTTGGGGTCATCCATTTCACCAACAATTCGGTGAGTCCGGATGCCTGCCTGGCGCAATGCTCCGTCGGTCGCGAGCAAGCCTACGTTTCCGGGGAACTCACCGTTGTTGTTGGAAAGGCTGAGCACCGGGACATCCCGTCCTACGCTGTTGAGCAGCGGCCAGACAAGAAACGGGAAATTCCACACATTGTAACACAGGATAAGCTGTTTGACGTTTGCCCTCCTCAGCTCCTCGCCAACCTTCTGAGCGCTGCGAACGCCGGTCACAATCTCGGAGCCAATGACAACCTCCGGGGACGACCCATCTACGTTCTTCACTCCCTTCCGAATGATCTGCGCCCATTTGCGCACTACGGACATATTGACTGCCGCATTCATCCGCCACACGTGCTCGCGTTCGTCATTCAGCATCACAATCCCGATTGGTGTGCTCCGCATGCTCATCTCCTTCCTGCAAATGCAGGCAATTGGCGTATGTCGTGCTTTTGGGTTCCTGTTCGTGATAGAATCTAAGGACTCGGGAGCCCGGGGTTAACCCCCGTTTGTCCCAATTCCATTCTGACGCGTACACTTTGCTTCGCCGCCGCTGACACCCCGTTCCGGAACCAAGGAGACCCGCCATGAGTTACGAACGCGGCATCCAGGCAATACGACTGCAGATGCCCGACACGATACCTCACACCGAATACGTCAGCAACCCGACGCTCGTCAAACACGTCACCGGAATAGATCCATCCACCCCAGGGCGCGAGGGCGAGGCCTGGAAGCAATTCATGATCCGGCTCAATTACGACCTTGTGTGGCGGACCGACTCCCCACCGTTTGAAAAGGCGCCCCACGCTTGGATGGGATCGGCACGGTACTCGGAGACCCAGGAGCTGAAACCCGCTACATACCCGTTTGCAAACGAGGAGGAGGTGCTCTCGTTTGATCCCGTTGCGGCGATAGGTGTTCCGGACCGGCAGGAAACCAGGCAGCTTTTCGAACGGAACTGGCGCGCCACTCAGTCGGATCTTCCCTTCCTTGTGGTTCCGAGCGGCTACTACAACACGGTATTTACGTGGTGCATTGTTACGTTCGGGTGGGAGCTGTTCATGGCAGCAGCCATGGCCGATCCCGAACGGTTTGATCGTGTTCTCGAGGGGTTTTGCCAGTTATCCAAACCGATCTTCGAGGCCGCCGCGGAGATACCGCTTCCCGCGTTCATCTGCCACGACGACATCGTGTGGACAGCCGGCGCCGTATTCCATCCGGATTGGTACCGAAGATTCATTTTCCCTCGGTACAAAAAACTGTGGGCTCCGCTCAGGGAGGCGGGGATTCCCATTCTGTTCTGTTCAGATGGGAACTTCACGGAATTTGTTCCCGACATCGCAGACGCAGGCGCAAACGGATTCATTTTCGAACCTCTGACGGACCTGGAAATGGTGGCGGCACGGTATGGAAACACGCACGTAATTATCGGCAACGCAGATTGCCGGATTCTCACGTACGGTTCACGGGGAGACATCTACGCAGAAGTGAAACGTTGCGCGGATATCGGGCGCAGTCTCCCGGGGTATTTCTTCGCAGTCGGGAACCATATCCCCTATAACGTTCCGGTTGAAAACGCAATGTACTACTTCGATCTTATTGAGGAACTGGGTAGAAGATGATCACACAGTGCCGGCAGAATCGGGGGTGAACGCAACGCACCATTGGTCGCCAAGTGGCTGGACAAGGCCGTCCCTTTGCAGTTCACGAAGTATGGAGCCCCCTTCGAACGGCGTCCCGGAGCACAACTGGTCGATATCCCCGAGGGTAAGCGCCCCCCGCGCGAGAAGTTCGCGAACGATGGTCGAACGAATTTGCCGTTTCGATCCCTCAAAACGGCCCTGCCGCCGGTAACCGGCGCTTTTGCGGTTTGGATTCTCCAGTCTCCGTCCGAGTGCAGCACCATAGTCCGTCAGCGCGTAGTACCAGACTCGCGGTTGAGAATGATCCAGTGTTTCTTCGACCAGCGGCAGGATCTGCTTGTCCGAAACCGTTTCGTGTTCGCCGAAAAACGTGTGTATGAACACGCGTCTGATGTTTGTTTCGATGAACACGGTCGGCAAGTTGTACGCGTACGCGCAAATCGCTCCCGCGGTGGCAGCGCCAATACCGGGGAAAGTCTGGAGGTGTTCCGGTGATCTCGGGAGTCGTCCATCATAGTCGCGAATGACGCGCTCCGCAATCCTTTTCAAAGCGACAGCCCTGCGAGTGTATCCCATCCCCTGCCATACTTTGAGCACATCGCTGAGTGGCGCTTCGTAGAGATCGTGGAAGCTCGGGAATGCGCGGAGGAACTCGGGGTATTTCTGGGCCACACGGCCCACCTGAGTCTGCTGCAGCATTACTTCAGAGACGAGAATCTCATACGGGTCACAGGTGCGCCGCCAGGGCAAATCGCGTCCGAAATCGCGGTAAATTCGGTATACCAGCCCACGAAACCTGTCGACAACCGCAGCCCTCTCTCCAGCACCCGGTCGATCCAACGAAAGATGGCTGCCAAATGCGATAGCGCCGCTCTGTTCCCCCGGTATCAGATCGGCACCTCCTCGGGGCATACGACTGCACATACCTCTTCAAAGTCAATCAGAGCGCATGTACGCTCTTGATTGTGTTCGCGTCTGCAACGCTTGTAGTGTCGCGCGAGCCCGTCTGCGACTGACAACGCATCAAACACTCGAACGAGCCTCACGAAACAATACCGGCACCTTACCGCATGACTCAACACACCGAGCGCCACGTCTTTCGGCAGAGAGCCCTCCACGTACGCGCACAGTTGCGTTTCCCCGGGG
The DNA here is from genome assembly GCA_029547385.1 of Candidatus Latescibacterota bacterium. GTDB lineage: Bacteria > Latescibacterota > MWCZ01 > MWCZ01 > MWCZ01 > MWCZ01. The sequence continues at coordinate 14,136 of JAKPPK010000179.1, read as the reverse complement.
TGGGGATCATCATTTCGTGCAATCAATGAGCCACCGTCGTCATGAGGTCTGCAATAGTCTCTTCGTACAAGTATTCGACGCTCGAAACGCCCGCCGTCACACTCCGGGCTGCCTTCGGAAATCCAGTTCCGTAGGAAATCACGCCACGGGAGATCCAGAGACAGCACGATTGGTCGAGGATTTGCCCGTTCATCTCTTTGATTGGAATCCTCAGGTGCAATACTATTGCGCTGTGTCGCGGCGAATTTTCTCCCGACTGATGTTCAGTTTCTTGATCCGGTAACGCAGAATGTCCCTGGATATCCCCAACCTCCGAGCAGCTTCGGACACGTTGAAGTCGCACTCCCTGAGGGTTTCTTCGATGAGTTCCTGCTCCACATCGGCAAGCTTCCTTCCGACCGGGGCTTCGGTCGAATTCCTCGCAATCAAGGTTGTCCCGGGGCCTGCTGTGTCGAACTGCAGATGCACCGATCGAATGATTTCCCCTCCCGCAAGCAGTAGCGCCCTTTCCAGGCAGTTTTCAAGTTCACGCACATTCCCCTGCCAGGGATGAGCCAGAATTCGTTCGACGGCGTCCTCCGCCATTCCTGTCAGGGGCAGGTTCATTTTCAATGAGATCTTGTAGAGAAGTGCTGCCACAAGGGCCGGAATGTCTTCCATCCTCTCCGCGAGAGTAGGGAGATGAATCGGAAACACGTTGAGTCGGTAGAAAAGGTCTTCCCTGAAACGTCCTTCCGCCACGGCAACCCCAAGATCCTGGTGCGTTGCGGCAATCACCCGCACATCCACTGGAACTGCAGTCTCGCCTCCAACCGGGGTAACGCTGCGCTCCTGCAGAACCCTTAGCAGCCGGATTTGAGCAGATGGGTTCATTTCTGCGATTTCGTCAAGGAAAATGGTACCGTGGTGCGCCCGCTGGAACACCCCGGATTTGGCAGCGTACGCGCCGGTGAATGCTCCTTTGGTGTGACCGAACAGTTCGCTTTCGAGAAGGCCTTCCGGTATTGCACCACAGTTCACAGGCACGAAAGGCCCGCTTTTCCGCTTGCTTTGGCCGTGAATCGCTCGTGCCGCCAGTTCCTTTCCCGTGCCGGAAGGCCCCAGCAGAAGAACACTGGTATCCGTGCCCGCGACCTGTTGAAGACGTTTTCGTACCTCCTGAATCGCAACGGAATCCCCGGTGAGACTCTCAAACGTGCCCAATTCGGCCGGTGGGTTCTTCTTGATGACGGCAAGGCGCCGGGTCAGCTCGCGGTGCGCTGCGGAAGCAGACGGTACCCTGTCCGCGGGAATCCCCAGTCCCTGTCCTTTCAGCCACACTCGGTACGCTTCATCTCGCATCCTTGCGTGCTGCTGCAATTGCGCATTGAAAAGCGACATGCCGACAAAAGCGGCGTATGATCGCATGGCTGCTTCGTTTGCCATCGCTTCGCCCAGTTGTCGGCGTGCAACAAAACTCAGTATTACGCCGACTCGGGCGCCACGAGCGCTCAGTACCACGCACAATGGAACCAACCCGGACCGAGCAGGCGGTACGCCGAAGTCTTTCTCCCAGATGATCGGGCCAGCAGAAGACGTCTCCGCGATTGCCTCGGGCAAAGGGAGACCCGGGGCGAGGCCGGGAATCGGCGGCTCCGCCGGCAGCACGATCTCAATGGTGTCCGAACTGTGCTTGCACAGCACAAGCACCGACAAGGTTACCGGGAAGAGGTCGGAGAACTCTTCAAGCGCATGTTTGGCAAGTTCAGCAGTATCGAGCGATTCCGACAGCACCCCCGTCACATCCGCACGCGCTTCGAGTGCTGCAAGACGACGTCGAAACGCCACCTTGTCCGCCGCGCGCGGCCCTGACCAGTACGACAGCCCGACCACCAGAAAAGCTATCAGCGACACAGTGACTGCCGGAACGAGAACACCGACCCACCACGAACTGGAAACCGTAGCAATCGCAAGCAGGGCGTACGCCACTGAAAGGGCTACCGTGAACATGTTCGTAACCAGCGACCCCCACAACAAACGCTGACTTGCGTTTCTGAACGCCCAGACCAGCAACGGTATCACCACCACCAGCGGAAACACATGCCTCCGCGTGGTGTTGCTCCAGATACTTCTCCATGCTGTCTGCCCGACACGGCGAGCTACCGCCGCAGGTCCCGTCATTTCCGCGACGACCAGGCGTTGTCCAGCCCGCACATTGCGCTGTTCCACCTCCCTACCGGAAGGGAATGTGACGCGGACTACGTACCGGCTGGCAGGGTCCACACCGAAGTGAGCTGCCGCGCTCTGCTGACTCCGACACCCGTTGGAAGCCATGATTTCGCGCATGCCCACCAACTCGCCGGCATGTGACAGGGCCCCCGTGTCGCGGTAAAGCCTCACGCGCGCCCCGACGGCCATTCTGTTACTGGAGACCCCTTCGCACCTCACGCTGATCGAGGTCTTCAGGTCAAGCCTGTTGAAGAAGCATGCAGACCGTCTCCGCTCGAAGTCCGAAAACCCATCGGTAAAATCGGCTTTGCTCGCTACGAAAACGTCGAGGTCCCCATCGGCGTCAACGTCCGCCACCGCTACCGCACGCGCGTCCTTGACATCGGTCAAACCCTCAACTGCAACGGGAATGAAACGCATATCCCCCGCGTTTCGAAAAAACGTCACCCCGTCGGCCCCGGCTATGAGAAGATCAAGAAACCCGTCGTTGTCGAAATCACCTGCGGCGCTCCCGTAGCTGAAGGGTCCGGATGCAAATCCCACGATGCCTGAAGCGTCTTCAAACCTCCAGTCGCCATTATTCCGCCAGATCCGGTTCTGACCGTCCGAAGTGGTCGTCACGATATCCAGATCGCCGTCGTTGTCGAGGTCCGCCAGCGTCGCTCCGTTGTGCTCCGCTCTTTCGCCGGCAGCGGCACAGGTGGTTGATACGTCCACAAACCGTGTGCCGTCGTTTCGGTACACCAGATTCCTGCCGCTCCCGTTGCAGACGAAAAGATCGACATCCCCATCGTTATCCAGATCACCGAACACGGCATCCTTGCTCCCCCCGCGGGAGGTCAATCCCCAGCGGCGAGTCCCGTCGGTCCATCCTCCCCTTCCGTTATTGAGCCAGAGAACGTTGCTTCCGTGCTCGTTACACACAAAAAGGTCAAGCAGACCGTCTCGGTTAACGTCGGCGAATGTGACGCTGTTCGCCGAAAAGGGACCTTCCCGCAGCCCCAGCCGGTCGGTCACGTCATCAAAGCGGCGCGCGGAATTCTGCCGGTAGAGATACGTGGAACCGTACCAGCCAGCAACTGCAAGGTCCAGGCGGCCATCGTTATCGTAATCCCCCCAGGATGCACCGAACTGCGCCATTTCCTTCACTACCGGAATCGTCACGACTGTGCCCATGAGACCACGAACGCCCGTCTCGTCGCCAAAACTGCCAGCGCCCCGATTCACGAGCAAATGGTTCGCGTCACGCATCGACACGAGGAACAGATCGTCAAGGCCGTCGCCGTTGCAGTCGCCGAATGCGGCTCCAAAGATTCCGAGCGCGTTCGGCAGCAGTTCCTGTCTGTAGAAGCCAAAACGAGTTGCCTGCTCTCCGGACCTCCTCGCACCATGCGGATCGAGTCGAAGAACGGTGCCGAGTCCCACCGCCCAGCCTGTTCTCGATTCAAATACGTCTAACCCGCGAACGACTCCGCGCACATCAACGGGGGCTGTCTCGACTTCTGAACCGTTCCAGTAGAGCAGAACTCTTTCTCCTCCGAACCACGCCTCGGAAACACCCCGGGCGGACACTGCGTAGAGGTTTTTTGATGAAGGAGCCGCTATCCGCCGCCAGGCATTTCCTTCATGTAACAGAATCACGCCTTCGTCGCCGACCGCCCAGACCTTCCCGTCCTTCGTGGCCGTTACCGAATGCAAATGTGAGCGCACGGGAGTCTGAGTCCCCTGCCAGCTTGATCCGTTCCACCTCCATGCGGAACCGAATTCGCCGACAGCCCAGACACTCCCGTCCGGGAGGCTGACGCCGGACAGCATGGTTCGGTACCCGGGCGTGTTGGTTTCCACCCACACGCGTTGCCGGAGTCGAAACGCGCGTCCGCCCTGCCCGAACACGAAAAGTGTTCCACGGCCATCACTGGCAATCGCAGTCACGATCAGCCCCACGGGAACCGGGATGGGCGTCCAGCGATTTCTCTGGTAACGGAATAAAAGAGACTTCTGAGTTGCGGCATCAAAACCGGCCACCCACCCGTTCTCTTCGTCGTCGAACGCCATTGCGATGACGTCGCTTCGTGTCGGCGCCGAGACTTTCCTCCACTGCCCTCCCCTACACCGAAGTATCAGACCGCCCTGTCCGCCCGCCCAGCCAGACTCCGGCGTCAGCATCGCCATGCAATGCAGACGCTCGTAACTCGCGGGCAGGGAAATCTCGTGCCACTGCGATGCGAAGCACGCGGCCGCACCGGTGAAAACGAGCGATGCCAGAAGGAAGGAGGATCTGCGCCTCATTGTGGTCACTCCGCTGTACCTCTGCCGTTGGACCCCTGATCCATTCCGGTGAACCACTCAAGCTGCGACAACCATAGCTCCAGAACCGCCATTTCGTGTGGCTCAAAGCGCCGCCTGACAAATATCCCTTCGAGCTCTTCCAGAGTCTCCTCCGGGCGGTTTCTGACGGAGAGGCCGCAGTGAGTACTCAGCGCTTTGAGCCGCCGCACAAATCGTTTGCGCGTCTCTCTCGTCACTGAAGGCGGCACAGGGGTGGTACCGGGCACCAGTGCGGCCTGAAAGAGCTCCGCACCGACAACCGCCACCGCCTGCGCGAGATTCAGCGCCGGAGCATCCCTGCGCTGGGGAACCCGTATGAGTTCGTCGCAATGGGCGAGGTCACGTAATGAAAGCCCGTCCGATTCCGGCCCGAAAAGGATCGCACCCGCGCCGTGTGAACATTGCGCCACGATACGCGAGGCTGCCGAGCGAGCCGTCGCTGGCATTGGCCTTCCGGAACGCAACCTCCCGCTGGTGCCGATGACCCACTCGGCGTCAGCAACCGCGGAGTCCACATCCTCGTAGAAACGCGCGTCCTTCAGTACGCCAAGCGACCGGTGGGCAAGTCTGGCGGCTGGCCCGTCCGTGTCTATGTCAGAACCAACGATACGCAACTCTCCGAGACCGAAATTGCGTATCACTCGCGCGACTGCCCCGACGTTACCGGGCGACTCTGGTCGCACGAGCACCACGTTAATAGATCGAAGCGGGGAGAGAAGCTGTTCCATGCTCGTATGCCCAATCGAAACCGTGCTGACGAGAACCCGGTAAATGTTCAATACAACGTACACACAGGTTGCCGCAACGGGCAAAGGAAAGCGGCGGGGGTGGCCGGATTCGGCGGCGTGCCCTATCTTTGATTTCATCGTATTCACCGCGGTGCCAGGCGTCGGCACCTCGGAAACGGAAATGTCCCCGCATCAAACAGCCCCTGCACAACAGCCGTGCTGTTCAGTGTCCCGCGCTCAGGAGTCCACCAGTGCCCAACTGCCGTTTCAATGACCAGGTTCTTCCCATTGTTGTTGGCAAAACACTTTTCGAACACGCAGACACGAACCCCGCGATTCGAGTCCCCAGCTCCTGCAACCGCGTAGGCACGTGCCATGAGTGCATAGTCCAGGTGCACGAGGGAATCGAGGCGCTCACCCCGAGAACCGATTCGGAGCAGTTCCTTTCCGGAAATTACCGACTTGCGTGTCAGGCGAAGGTGATCCGTGATGACATGGAGATCAACGTCAGCACGCTGAAGCGAAAGCCCAAAATCCTGACCGCAAGCGAAGTGCTCGACGTTCCCCTGGACCCGCTTACCCGCCGTTCGGGCGACCGCGTTGTTCGCGGGAACAACGACATCGATGCATTCGATGGCGAAGTGCTGGGACTCGCCATCGACGTGGGAACGACGACCGTTGTCGCCCAACTTGTCGACCTCACCAACGGGAAACGAAAGCTCACCGCGGCATTCGAAAACCCCCAGATTTTCGGAGGAAGTAACGTACTCCACCGGATCAACTACGCCAACGACGACCCTGACCACGAACTCCAGCGCGTTTTGATAGGGCACCTGAACGGCGAGCTGCGACGCATGGGCAAGCGGCGCCATATCTATGAGGCGGTGGTGACAGGCAACCCCACCATGCGGGATCTATTCTTCGGATTGGATGTCCACAGCATAGGCGTGAAACCGTTCAAATCCATCACCGAGCATGAGATGCTTCGGGGTGAGCGCACGGGCACGTGGCTGAACGCGTCGCCACGCGATCTTGGCCTCTTCATGAACGGCCGGGGCCTCGTGTACGGAGCTCCCCTTATCGCGTGCCATGTCGGGGCTGACACTGCGGCGGGAGTCCTCGCTACCCGCCTGTTCGAACGAGAGCGCCCTTCCATGCTCGTCGACATGGGCACCAATACCGAAGTGGTGGTAGGAAACAAACATCGGCTCATTGCCGCTTCGTGCCCGGCAGGACCCGCGTTCGAAGGGAGCGGGCTCCGTTGCGGAATGCCGGGGCTCGAAGGCGCGGTGGAATCGTTCCGCCTGGAGGATGGAAATCCCGTCTATTCCGTTATCGGCGACGTCACCCCTCGTGGAATCTGCGGCTCCGGCGTCGTGGACATTCTCGCAGAGCTCACACGCAACGGCATCGTTGACACCGTCGGCAGATTCGTCGACGGCCGAACGGAGTTTGTTATTGACCGAGAGCAGAACATCGCAGTGGATCGACAGGACCTGAGTCAGCTTGCACAGGCGAAAGCAGCCAACTATGCCGGGCAGCAGATACTCCTCAGAACGTTCGGCATCGATTGGGATGATCTTGAGTTCCTGTTTTTCTCTGGGGGCTTCGCCAACTATCTGAACGTTCCCAACGCTCAGGCTATTGGCCTCATCCCGCCGATCGATCCGGCAAAGGTCATGAAGGTGGGCAATACGGCACTGGAGGGTGCCGCTCAGATGCTGATCAACAAGGGCCTGCGCGAACGGATCGAACAGGTCGTCTTGACCATCGAGCACATTGAGTTGGAACGTGAACCCGACTTTTTCGACATGTATGTCGAGGGTTGTCTGCTGGAACCTATGGGCCGATTGAAGGGCTGACATCGAAAAACCGAAATGATGAGCCCCACAAGTCTGTCGGAAACGATTGGTGTCGCGCGGGAAGATCTTGCAGAAAAGCACGAAATCCGCCCGCGTTGGACCCGGTATGCGCGGACTCCGCTGGCGCTTGCGGCAGACCTCCTTTTTCTCACACGACCTGTCCTGCTGGGGCCTGTGTGGGTAGTGTACGGCGCCGGGGCCGTTCTGGTGGGAAGTTCCCCCGGGATTGATCTCCTCTTCGTATCCTTCGTAGTCGCCGGGGTGTACATCCATAACCAGCTCACCGACATTCCAAACGACAGAGCAAACAGAAAGCTGTTTCTTCTCTCCGACGGGCACGTGAGCCACAGGGCTGCTTTGACACTTACTGCGATGCTATGGTCGGCCGGAATCCTGTGGTCGGCGACGCAGGGGATCAGGTCTGTTCTGTTCGCTTTGGCGATTGTACTGGGGCTTTTGTACAACGGATTGCGGCAGCCGGGGTGGAAATCGCGTCCGTTGCTGGGGCTCGTGGCGAACGCTCTCGCACACGGAGTGATTACGTTCGTCGCCGGCTTCACTGCCGCAGGGGGAACCATTTTCGAAGGCATCGTGCGTTCAATACCCTATGCCTTCGCCGTTGCTGCGGTATACCTTGCGACTACTATCGTCGACGAAAACGGCGACAGATTGACGAACAAACGCACATTTTGCGTCGTCTACGGCCGGGCTGCGTGCACGCGGTGGATCGCTGGATTGGTCTGTGCGGCCGCAGTGACCGCGGCAGCGAACGGGGATGGGTGGATGGCTGCGGCTGCCATTGTGTCACTTGTTCCCGCGTTCCTCCTCTTGCGGGCACCTGCTGTCGGGAACGCGCAGCGCGCTGCCGTTATTGCCGTGAGCGTTCTCGCCCTGGCCGTTGCCGTGCGCTGGACAACTCTGTTCGTCCTGGCGGCAGCAACATTCGCCGCCACAAGATACTATTACCGCCTCCGCTTCGGTGTGGTGTACCCGACATTGGGCAGCGGCTGAGTTTCAGCCTTCCACGCGGTACACATCGCCGTTGGAATCTACAATTGCTCTGTCGATCTCCGCTCCGTCCGGTATGACCGCGCCACTGAGCACGACGGCATCCGCTATCCTGACGTCTTTCCCGATGACGCACCCCTCACCCAGACTCACGAACGGCCCGATCAAAGCGCCCTTCCCGATCTGGACGCTCGCGGGTATGTGCACGGGAGGGGAGATGATACAGCCGGTTGTCGGCGGAATTGCCGTTCCGTTGTGCTCCAGAAGGCGCGCATTTCCAACGAGCAGATCCTCAGGCGTGTTCACGTTCATCCGCCAGTCGCCAACGAGTGTCCAGTGGAGACTCAGGCCTTCCTTCACCGCAATCTGAAACGCATCGGGCAGGTAGTATTCCCCCTCTTTCGAGTTCAGGCGCGTCTTGCGTATGCACTCGAACACCCACCGTCCGAGCACGTACATTCCCGCCAGATTCAGATTGCTGCGCGGTTTCTCCGGCTTCTCTTCGAACTCCACAACATCTCGCCCGCGCGTGATCACGGCTCCTCCTTTGCGGGGATTGTCCGTGAAGTAAACCGCGAGGGTGCCGTCTGCAGGGAAGAACCGGTCGTGCTCGATCAGGTCTGACATGTCATACAGACTCAGATTGTCCGACCAGCAGACGAGAAACCGGTTCTCACCCATCCGCTCTTCGGCGAGACTTATCGCATGGGCAGTCCCAAGGTGCTCCTGTTGCACCACGTACTCCAGCGACACCCCCAAGGCGTGCCCGTTCCCGAGAACACTGCGCACCTGGCTGGAGTCCGGCGAAATGATGATCGTGATCTCGGTAATCCCCGCGCGGCGAAGACCGTCGATGTTGTGGACGATGAGCGGTTTGCCGGCAGCTGGCAGGAGCGGTTTTGGCACGCGTTCCGAGAGCCTCCCGAACCGCGTGCCACGCCCGCCCGCCAGAATCAGTCCCAGAAGTTGTTTCTGCACTTCTCGCATCCATCACGTCCTGTCACGTGCCGCGGATCATCCCTCGAATGGCGCGAAGACCATCTGCCCTGCCGGGACAATCACGTTCTTCGATCTTCCGCCGGGGAGTCGGACGGTTTTCGTCACGTCCGAATTCACCTGACTGAAGAACATCACGCCTCGTACGCCTGCTCTTTCCATAAGAGCGCCGTACACTTCGTCCCGTACGCCATCGAAGATCGCGTAATCCTCAACGCCCACATCCAGTTTCGACGCGTTCGCCAGCGTTTTTGTAAGCATCTCCCAGAACGCAGGGTGAGTTGCCGGGTGGTCCTTGTGGTCGTCTGCCCAGCGATCATCCCCAAAGTACCCTTTGCGATTTGCGCACACGGGAAGCATGACGACGCACCCCTTGCCCGTCCGGCACATCCGGCCGCCCAGTTCCTTCTCAAGTGGACTGACCGTCGGCTCGAAAGCCATAAGGCGCAATCCCAGAGACAGGTCTCCTTCCACGGTGGAGGGAACACCGAGGTTGTGCGTAATCAGAACACCCCCGTTCTCCACCCACCGGTACAGCCTCTCAAGTTCCGGTCCCTCGTACGTCGAGCCCTGAAGAATCACCAGAAAATCGTAATCCTTCATAATCCCGTCTTTTATCAGGCCATCGTCAATCAGGTCGTAGTCGATGATGTCCCTCAGTTCTTCCGCCTGCGGCCAGAACCTGTCCCGCATCCCCTGCTCCGAAAAACCGTGATCGTCGGCAAGAACGAAATGTGTCCACGGGTAGAACACGGCAACCCTGTTCACACGACGGTACTCCCCGTTGAGAAACGGAAGACCCCGTTGGAGCGCAAGGCGTCCCGAAGGTGAATGGAGGTGCCCCTCATACGACCAGAAGTTCGTCCCGTGTTGCGTTACCAGGTTGAAAACCCTTCCGAGAACGCCGTTCCCGGCCATGTCTCCGCCCCACGGTTCGTTTCCGAACGGCAGACCATAGAAACGGCATCCCACCCCTTGCCACGCCGTGTAAACGTAGTTGAAGGCGTAGTCACATCCCTCGTTTGTTGCACGATGTCCCATGCCTGTGTGTTTCAACGCGCGTGTCTGGTCAGTCCAGTGCGCAGCTCTCGGTGGATCACCTGCTCCACCCGCCGCATTGTAGAAAACGGTGTTGGGCATCGCCTCATGGCAGATCTCCCCCCAGCGCTGCATCCACCACGTCATCTGACCGCAATACCAGTTGATTTGATCGATCCACGCCCTGTCGGACGGGGCATCTTTGCGCACAACGGGGCGGATTTCGTCGAACGATCCGAACGATGAAGCCCACGCTTCGTTCAACCGTCCGATGCTGCCGTATTTCTCCCTCAAGGTCCTGCGGAAGTCAGCAACGGCAACATCTTCGCCGCACCAGTACCCCACGTGCGTATGGTACATGTCGCCCGTGAAGACACCGTTCGTGGTCGACTCACCGAAATCGCCGGAAATGCCCACCATGATAGATTCAATGAGTTCCTCCGGGTAATGCTCGGCGAATTTCCGCATAAACCGTTCCACGTAATCGAGCTGAACCGGGCTCCAGATAGACTGCACCCAGCTTTCCTGTCCGTGTTCCAGGCATTTATTGCGGTAATTGTTCGACGTCGCGAGCCACCACTTCGGCATGGCGTACCATGGCCCGATCATGATAAATGCAACCCATTTTAGTCCGAATTTCTTCGCTTCGGCCACCACCCAGTCGTAAAAAGTCCAATCCCAGACGCCTTCTTCGCGCTCGATACTTGACCAGCGGACATAGGACTGAAGCGCAGTTACACCCATGCCTTTGTACAGGGGAAGCCACGGCGGAACGCTCAGCACGCCCGAATCGTCCCGTTCCTCGAAAATTGCTCCTATGTTTCCGATCGAAACCGGAATTGACGCCCTGGGGTAGGACTGGCTCAAGTGTTCTTCTGCACGGCGTGCGTGAGCCATCTGGTCGGTATCTGAGAAGTCCTCAGGACGTTCTTCGGAAACCCGTACCGTCGAAAGCACAAGCGGACCCGACCCGATTATCTTGAGGTCAGCGTCGTGAAAACCCGAGTGGTCAAAAACTGGCTCCACAAGCCGTATCGTCGCCCGCTGCCAGGATCCTGTATCGAGAGTATTGACCCAGGTTGAGTCCCATGGTTTGGACGCACCGGGCGGGCACACGTGGTGCACAAAACCCTCAAGTCCATTCCGGTGGTACTGCACCGCGATGAACCCGAGTTCGCTTTCGAAAAAGTCAATCGTGACATACACCTCGCGAAGGGAATGGGGCGGCGGACTTTCGATCTGAAGCCAGAAGACGCCGTCCTGAACATCAACACTCTCACTCGTGCCACGCCAGTAACCTCCCACCGACCCTTTTTTGCCAGAAGGAACCGCGCGGGCGCACGCCCTTCCGGATACATGCGCCGGCACAACGGTACGGTTGTCTGTTATGGGCTTCGTTTTTCTGCCAACGCCCTGGCGAAGGCTTATTCCGTCTGCTGTCGTCGCGTCGGAGAATGTGATGGACGCACTCCACTGGTTCTTCTCTGCCATGATAGTTCCTTCATCAAGTGAAACTCAGAGGCGAACGGCGCCGGGGTGATGCAGGGAACCTGCGCGCCGGTACCGTCAATTGGTGGAAGCGAAGACACCCTTGATTTGAGTTCGATACTGCGCCGCATACCGGCGCAGGTGACCCATGTTCCAGAGAAGGTAACAAGACACCTTTGCGGGGGTAATGGCCCCTTTGGCCTGACAAGTGTGGCGACGGATTCCGCGGGGGGGTGAGTCGCAAGAGAACCCTCGCGGAATTGCGGTTGGCGCGGGTAAGTTCAGCGTGCAGGGAGTGGAGTTAGAAATTAAAAGGCGCCGGCGAGACATCACGCTCGCCAGCACCTTTTTTTATCGGGTTCTTTGACTTCTTCAAACGCTCTTTTTGCTGAAGTACCAGTCCACGACTTCCATGTCCGTCGCTTTCATCCGCTCTTCAGCCGCCTGCGTGGTGGCCGGCGGCGGCACAATGACTTTGTCTCCCGGCTTCCACCCTTCGGGCGTCGCAACCTTTTTGGCTGCGTTGATCTGCAGCGCATCAATCAGGCGGATGATTTCCGGTATGCTCCTACCGGTAGTGAGCGGGTAGTAGATGATTGCTTTCACCAACTGATCGGGATCCATTACAAACACTGCACGGACCGCGCTCGTTGTGGAGGCCTTCGGATGTATCAGGCCGAATGCGTTGGCAACCTTCATGTCGAGGTCGGCGATGACCGGGAACTTCACTTTGACACCGAAGAGCGATTCGATGCTCCGAACCCAGGCGATATGCGAATGGACAGAGTCGATGCTGAGGCCGATGAGCTGAACGCCACGCTTGTCGAACTCTTCCTGATGGTTGGCAAACGCCATGAACTCGGTTGTGCACACAGGAGTAAAATCAGCGGGGTGGCTGAAAAGTACCACCCACTTGCCCTTGAAGTCGCTCAACTTCAGCACTCCGTGGGTAGTCACCGCCTCGAATTCCGGGGCCGGTTCGTTGATTCTCACCAGACCCACCGGCTGATCCTCGCAGCAATCCTTTTCGTTACACATCTTCGCTTCTCCTTGGCATGGACCGCTCTCAAGCCCCCCTCGGAGTTGAGTTGCGATCTCGTCTGTCCATAGATAAGGTCTCACAAATTCTGTTAGCTGGCAAGCTCCGAGAACACACCGGACACGCAGCCTGTGAGTTCGGATTGACAGCAGGAGCGCTAACGTATATATTACACTTGGATTACAGGATGTTGCCGTGGAATTGGGCCCGGAACAACGGATTATCGGCCCGGTAATGGCCGAAATGACGTCGTTCTTTCGCCGCGGCATATGGAACCGCCACGGTGGGTTGGGTGTAATTGATTGAAGGAATCGGGGGGCGGAGGTTGAGGAAGTGGATGACATAAGGTTCAATGCTCGCGAGCGTCTCGGCGAAAAACGCCGCGCGTTCGTCTGCCGGCTTACGGATGGGCGTGTCGCCATCATCTATGATGGCGCGGGAGAAGACGAACCCCCTGCCACAGTAAACGACCTCGATCAGGCCAAACGGCAGGTGGCGCTTCTGGTTCCCGATATTCGCGTGCCGTTGTATGAAGAGCACGAACTGAAACTCGTGAAGCAGAAACTCGCGGGCATATCCTCCCTGAGTCCGGTGTGAGGCAACTCACACCGGCCGCCTTTCAGAATTGCGGAATCAATCCCATTTTTCGCGGCGTTCGTCTACATCCCATATTGTTGTTGCCTGCGTCGTTCCCCCTATCACCTCAAGCTTGCCGTCGCCGTCCACGTCCCCGAGCTCAATGATTTCCCCGAACGGGGTGGTGTTCTCCCATTCCAGATTGCGGAATGCCGCATCCAGAACGTGCCCGGAACTCAGCACGATTTCCTGTTGCCCGTCGCCATCCACGTCTCCTACCGCGATATCTGTTGCACGGTACAGGTTGTCGGAGCGCCATTTCTCGACGAAATGAACCGCGTCGAAAATGAACAACCTGTTCTCGCTCAGAAACAGGATCTCCATTCTTCGGTCGCCGTCCACGTCGGCAACCGTCATTGCTTCGATGGACCGGAACTGCGTTTCCTGCGTTCGGGAAAGCAATGCGAACGTGTTCACGTCATAGACGTACAGGCCTCCCCGGGTATTTGTGGCGACGATCTGAAAGGTTCCGTCGTTGCCGAGATCAGCGACCAAAACCTTCTGGATTCGGGACAGAAGAGGTGGACTCACCCATATCTCCTGGTACCGGCTCCCGTTGAACTCCAGAAGATGGAGGTACCCACGCGACGTTCCGTACACGATGCGGCCTCTCGGATCCCCCGGGACTGAAGCGAACGTGTCGAATCGCGATGCAAGCCGCCTGACGGGGTCGTGCACAAGAGGCACGCTTTCAGGCTGCTCCGGTGGTCGAATCCGCGGGGCTGCAGCAACCAGAACGACGATCGTCCCCGCAAGGAGCATCCATCTGAACGTATTCATGGTTCCTCCCCCTTACCGCGATTTG
>JAKPPK010000188.1 GCA_029547385.1 Candidatus Latescibacterota bacterium | reverse complement strand
GACACCAAATCGTGGGGAAGATCCCGTGTGCCTTTCCTGGATAACGGGCCAAGTGACTCCTGGGATTCCTCGTGGGTAGGTCTGGCCTCGTCTCCGCCGTTGGAAATCGGTGGTCAGCTTTTCTTCTACTTCGAAGGCAGGCGTCAGGCGCACGGGCAAAGGTTTCCGTTCCCACAGGGTTCGATAGGCCTCGCGGTGCTCCCGAAAGATAGATTCGCAGCAATTGAAGCCGGTCCGGCGGAAGGATACGTGGAGACGAAACCGTTCAAATGGCACGGAGGCAGATTGGGGGTCAACCTGCGCACCAATGGGCACGGGTACCTGCGTGTCGCGTTACTGGACGAGGACGGCAGTGAGATACCGGGATTCTCCGCCCCTGTCTGCACAAGCCTTACCGGGGACATTCCCTGCGCCGAGCCATCGTGGGGGAACCAACTGCCTCGGGAACTCATCGGGCGAAGCGTTCGTCTCCGAATCCACATGGTGAACACTCGTCTGTACGCAGTATACGCGCTTGCCGCACCCAACGATCGCGCGTGAGGAACAGAGAGCAGTCGGTGATGGCCGAGGATTGAGTTCCGGAAGAGGACAGACGCTATGGTTACCATCACAACAGATGGAGTCACTGTCAGGATCAAAGTCCGGGGGCTCCATCAACTATGGGCTTTCAAGCGGTCAGTGGAGATACCGTTGAGGCATGTGACATCTGTGACGCGGATGGCTCCTGGGCTCCGCCCACCCTGGTTGCGCCTCATAGGAACCGCTATACCCGGGCTCATTTATGCGGGAATGTTTCGCGGGCGTGGCAGGAGGGAGTTCTGGGATTGGACCTGTGGCAAGGATGCGGTGCAACTGGACCTCGCGGAGGAAACGCTCAGCCGAATAGTGGTGAGCGTAGACAACGCAGAGGAGGTGATACGGCAGATAAGCGGAGAATTCCGCGCAGGTGATAGCAAAATGGACGAAAACATTGCGTAATAATGATACTTTTCCGCGTGTCTGCGCGCACCGTGGACTGAGCAAGGCGTGTCCAGAGAACACTCTCCCTTCATTTGGCGCAGCGATCGGGGTCGGTGCGCACGAAATCGAATTTGACGTTCGGTTGAGCCGTGACGATGTAGCCGTTGTCTGCCACGACGAACGAGTGGACCGCACCGCGGACGCGCCGGGAGCCATATCCGAAATGGAATGGGCTGAACTGCGCAAGCTCGATTTCGGTGCCCGGTACGGTGAAGCGTGGCGGGGAGTTCGTGTGCCCCGGATTGAGGAGGTTCTCGACCTTGCCGGTGGACGGGTCGGTATCAACGTCCATATCAAAGAACCGGGGAATGATTCACGCCTGGTCCGCCTTGTTGCAAATGAGATTCGCAGACGCCAGATCGTTGAGTCCGCGTATCTGGCTGGCGCGACCGAAGCCGTGCTCTCTGCGTGCGTGGAGGTTGCCCCGGAAATTCCACGTGCGTGTCTTGTTTCACAGAATGGGCCTCGGGAGCAGATCCGCGTGGCGATCAAGTACGGTTGTGCGCGAATTCAGTTCCGTCGCGTGGCGACACAGGAACATTTCCTTGAAGCGCATGATGCCGGTTTGGTCTGCAACCTGTTCTATTCGGATGACTTTGACGAGGCGTGCGAGTTCGGACGCCACGGTGTTGACGTTATCCTGACGAACTGCGCTCACCAGTTGATACACGCTCGCGACAGTAGCCACGTGGCGTAAGCCAAATCCCGTCTACACGCAAGGAATGGGGATCACGTGAGAACTGCCAGGATCAGGCCGGACCTGCTCGGCCCCGAATGCCCGGAAGGGTTGGAAATCGTCCAGATCACCACCGGTGAGCTGCCCTCCACCCACATCTACATGGAGGCGCAGATATTTACTCCTGATTCAAAACGCTTTCTCCTTCACGAATCTGCAACGCCACATGGCAGTGACCCGAAGGATCCGAACCACCGGTACCTCCTCTGCGATCTTGAGCAAGGTTGCAAGCTGTCGCCGGTAACACAGGAAACGGGGGCAACAGCGCCTTCAGTATCGCCAGACGGCATGCACGTGTACTATTTCGTCGACGAAACCCGCCTCGACGGTGGGAAATTGACGCTGAAACGAATGAATCTCGACGGAAGTGCGCGGGAAGTGCTCTACGTGTTGCAAGGAACCGTACCAGGTACGCCGTTCTTTCCCAGCCAGATTTATCCCCTGTCGACCATTCGTTCAGACGGGAAAAGCCTCGCCCTTTCCTGCTTCCTGGCTGACGTGGGTTCCGGGACAAGGACGTGGGGGCTGATGGTATTCGATCTGGAAAACCCTTCCGTGACTCTGATTCTGGAAGGACCCAGCTGGTGCAACGTACATCCCCAGTACAGCCGATCGATTCATCCCGGGTCTCAGCGCGACATTCTGGTTCAGGAGAACCACGGTAACACCCACACCCCCGAAGGGGAAATCCTTGACCTTACGGGAGGAAACGGCGCGGACATACACGTGATCCGAGATGACGGATCGAGCTTCCGTAACATGCCGTGGGGACGGGATGGGAACGAGTTCTGCCAGGGGCACCAGTGCTGGCGGGGAGGCACCGCCTGGGCGATCACGAGCACAGATACGCGCCATCCGGACGAGCAACAGCTTATCGAGAGCGTTTGTGTGCCACACACGGGCCATGACGGCGCGCGTTCACCGGGGGCAATCAGGAACAACCTCAGCCGGGAGTTCCCCTCGCCTTCGTTTTCCCATTTCGCAACCGACGCCAGCGGCTCATGGTTCGTTACCGACACATTTGCGTGCGATAACGGAGGACGGGTTTTCGTCGCCAGAATGGGGAACGCAGGAACGGACCCCCTCTCTTCATGGACGTGTATCGCCTATCCCCGTTGCTCGTGGAGGAAGGACGCCCATATCCACCCGTTCCTGTCGCCCGACGGCAAAACCGCGTTTTTCAATTCTGATGAATCGGGTGTTTTGCAGGCTTACATGGTTCGCGGGCTGGAATCACTCGGAATTTGATGTGGCCGGCAGGGAATCACCGGGCGCGGTCAATGCGTGAGCGCGTACACGAGGATGTTCGTTCCCATTCGGAGGGCCTCCAACCGTTTCTCCTCCGGGTCGTTGTGCACGTGCTGATCCTCCCATCCATCACCCAGATCGGACTCGTATGAGTAGAACACAACAAGGCGGCCGCCGGCGAAAATGCCGAATCCTTGCGCGGGTTTGCCGTCGTGCTCGTGTATTTTAGGCAATCCGTTCGGAAACACGAACCAGCTTCGGTAGATAGGATGGTCAAAAGGCAGTTCCACGAGTGCGTTGTCAGGGAACACCCGTCTCATTTCCCGCCGGAAGCTCTCATCAAGACCGTAGTTGTCATCCGCGTGAAGGAAACCTCCTGAAAGGAGATATCGGCGAAGCCGGACCACTTCCTCGTCGCTGAAGCGAACGTTGCCGTGCCCGGTCATGTAGATGAGGGGATAGGCAAACAGCTCCGGGTCTGTTATGCGAACTCGTCCCGGTGTGGGGGAAACGGATATTCCGGCTTCTTTTCGGGCGAACTTCAGCAAGTTAGGGAGCGAGGAAGGATTCGCGTACCAGTCACCGCCGCCGCCGTACTGCAACTGCGCAATAGCGGCCCCGGCGAAAGAATCTGCCGCGTGTACTTCCCGGGGGTATCCATTCAGGAGAGAACACAGGGAAAGCGCCAGCAGTACTGCGCGAACATCGCGAAAGTGTTTGAAACAGAGCCGCAACGTCATACGATTTCCACCGGCGTCCCTGCCAATAGCCTGATTCGAGCAATCACTTCTTCCACGACACTGTCAGGGGTAGAAGCCCCCGCGTGGATGCCAACCGTGTTGACACCGGAAAACCAATCGGCACAGAGATCGTCCGCGCCCGTTACCTGATAGGTTCGAGGGTTCAACCCTCTGGATATCTGCGTCATCCGCTTCGTGTTTGCGCTGGTAAAGGAACCGACTACGATCATGACGTCGTTCTCCAGCGGCATCGCTCGGATTTCCATCTGGTGCTTCGCAGTCGGGTAACAGATCGTGTTCACGAACCGGATTTCGATACAGATCGGGATCAGCTCGCTGACGATTGCGCGCACATTGTCAAGGTCCTGCGTTGATTGAGCTACCACGCCGATACGACGGAACTTCCGCCCGAGTGACCTGACCTCTTCGGGAGTCGAAACCACAATGGCGTCGGGCACCTGCGCGGCGATCCCTTTGACCTCATCGTGCCCGTGGTCGCCAATCACGAGAAGGGGATAACCGGCGGCATGAAGTTCGCGCGCTCGCTCGTGGATCTCCTTCACAAGTGGGCAGGTAGCATCGACGATCTGCAGGCTACGTGTTTTCGCTTCCTCGTAGGTTGCAGGTTCTGCTCCGTGCGCCCGGATGAGAAGGACACCGTCATCCACCTCATCCAGACTTTTCACGACCCGGATTCCCGCCTCACGCAATTGCGCCACCACTCGTTCGTTATGGACGATATCGCCCAGCATGTGAACCGGCTTGTGCGTGTTCTGGCAGGTCTCGAGGGCCGTATGCACCGCCCGTCTCACACCGAAACAAAAACCAGCGCTCTTCGCTCGGGTTATTTTCAACATCCATTCCCTTCTTCGAAGGAACCGCGTTCCACAAGAGGTGTGGGTTACGACACTCCCGGATGTGATCGCAAACTTCATCTGCAGGTGCGAAGTATCCTACAGAAAAGGTACGCACCGCCCTTCTTCGGAAGAAGAAAACCCTCAATAAGCGTGAGCGGTTCCCGAGAGAACCGCTCACACCGGCTGATAATACTGTGACACCGTTGAGTTTCGGAATAATCTAGGATGGACGAACAGACCAGATCTTCACGGTTTTGTCGTCGCACCCACCGACGAGATTGCAGCCATCGCCGGTGAACGTTATGTCGCGGATCGCTGTTTCGTTTGAGAACGTCCGCTGCACGAGCCCGGACGAAATGTCCCAGACTCGCACCGTTCCATCCGCGCTGCTGGAAGCAACACAGGTTCCACCCGGATTCACGGCAACTCCGTAGACTGTCCCCGTGTGGCCTCTCATAGTCCGTATGAGCGTACCAGTAGACAGGTTCCACACGCGGATCGTCCTGTCGACTCCTCCGCTCAGAACGTACCGCCCGTCCGGCGTCACCGTCACATCAAACACCGGGGCGGTGTGCCCTTCCAGCGTACGAATCAGGGCACCGTCGGCCACGTTCCATACCCCTACCTTGTGGTCGCTGCTTGCCGACAGGAGGTACCTGCCATCGGGAGAAAACGCGACAGACCATACAGGAGCCGCGTGTCCCGCAAAGGTTCGGACCAGTGTTCCGTCTTCAAGTTGCCAGATTCGAACAGAGCCGTCATTCCCGCTCGAAGCGACGTAATGGCCATCCGGGCTGATGGCAACGGAGTACACAGGCCCGGATGTCGTGACTATGGTCCTCAGCACTGCCCCGTCCGTGCAGGTGCATACGCGAATTGTGTTGTCGGCGCACCCGAGCACCAGCAGGTGACCTTCGGTACCGACAGCGACGGAGAGGACAGATCCGGGGAACTCGCCGAGAACGCGCATCGCGTTTGACTGGTCGGTTTGCCAGACGCGTACTGTCTTGTCGAGGCTCGCGGAGGCGATCATGCGTCCGTCGGGGCTGCACGCGACCGACCTGACTGCGTTGCGGTGCCCGCTGAACGACGCTTCCTGGCTTTCTGCCGTCCCGCCGGTCACCAGGAGGATCGATCCGAGGAATGCGAGGGTGGATGACAATGGGCTGCGCATCGTGCTGCTCCTTCTTCTCCGGCGATGCTTTTGGCATGCCGATGGTTCGTGAAGGGGGATTCCCATCGGGTTTTCCAACGGGAATCCGGGGAAGCACGCCGGGGTTCCCGGGGTGCTTTTCCTGTGCGAAGAATGTCGCGTTTGTTGTCTCTGATTCAAAGACGCTTCGTCGACATTCCGGTTCCCCGCCCGAACGTGTTGAAAGTTCAGACGCCGGATCCTCCTGATTTGTTACACGTTCGCTTTTTTAACCGTGCCATTCCGCGCCCGGCCAGTCGCGTTGACTCCCGGCGACCGTCCTGCGTACCTTTGAATTCCTTGCTCCGGCCAACGCGAAAACGTTTCGCAATGAGGAATCTTCCGATGGGGTTGCTTCTCGGTCTGGATATCGGCACCACGGGTGTGAAGGCGCTTGTTATCGACGATTCGGGACACACGCTCGGACGTCACACCATTGAGTACCCACTCCTTATTCCGAAGCCCGGGTGGGCTGAGCAGGACCCGGCGACCTGGTGGACCGCTACTATTACGGCGATCGGTTCCGTACTTGCAGAAGCGGGCGTCAAAGGCGCCGATATCGCGGGCATCGGATTATCCGGCCAGATGCATAGCTCGGTGTTCCTTGACGAACACGACGAAGTGATCCGGCCGGCCCTTCTATGGTGCGACGGGAGAACAACGAAACAGCGCTACTGGATCACCGAGAGAGTCGGTGGTGATGCAGAGATGCGGCGGCTTGTTTCCAACCCCCCATTGGAAGGGTTCACGCTGCCGAAAGTCATCTGGCTGCGCGATGAGGAACCGGCAAATTTCCGGCGGCTCAAAACGCTTCTTCTTCCCAAGGATTACGTTCGCTTCCGGCTTACCGGCGAGAAGCTCATGGAGGTTGCGGACGCCTCGGGAACCGCGATGTTCGACGTCGCGAACAGGGTATGGTCGGAAGAACTGATGAGGAAAGTGGATCTTCCGATGGATATCCTCGTTCCGGTACGCGAGTCGGTTGCCGAGTGCGGCAGGATCTCGCGTGATGTGGCCGCAATGACTGGCCTTCGAGAGGGCATTCCCGTCGCGGGAGGCGGAGGCGATAACGCGTGCGGCGCGGTGGGGACCGGGATTGTTCGAGAGGGTCGCGTTCTGGCGAGTCTGGGCACGTCGGGAGTCGTGTTTGCTCACACTGACACCGTCAAGGTTGATCCTGACCTCCGCGCGCACACCAACTGCCACAGTGTGCCGAACCGGTGGTGCTTGATGGGGGTGATGTTGTCCGCGGGGGGTAGCCTGCGGTGGCTTCGTGATGTGGTTGCAGACAGCGAACGCGCTTCGGCGAGCCAGTCTGGGCAAGACCCGTACGACGTGATGGCCGAAGAGGCAGCAAAGGCACCGATTGGCAGCGAGGGGCTCGTTTTTCTTCCCTACCTGAGTGGAGAACGCACCCCTCACAGAGATGCGAATGCCCGCGGTGCGTTTGTCGGGCTCAGTTTGCGGCACGGAAGGGAACACCTCATGCGCTGCGTCTTCGAAGGAATAACCTTCGGTATGCGCGATTCGCTCTCGATCATGCGCGGACTGGGATTGCACATCTCGGAGATTCGAGCTACGGGTGGCGGGGCCAGGAGCGCGTTCTGGCGTCAGATGCAGGCGGATGTGTACGGTGTGCCGGTGGTCACGGTGAATGCGAGCGAAGGTCCCGCGTTTGGCGCTGCGCTTATGGGCGGCGTATGCTCGGGAATGTTCAGTGATCTCGCGGATGCGTCCGACGCGCTGGTGAAGATCGTTTCAGTTTCGGAACCGATTCCTTCGAACGTTTCGCGGTACGAGGAATGGTACGAACGATACCGGGCGTTGTATCCCGCACTCAAGCAGGAATTTGCCAACGTTGCCACCATGGTGGAGAAGCATTCCCAATAGAAGGAGTTATGCGTGCAAGCAACAAAAGCTCGCGGGAAATTGACACGGCGGGAAATCAAGCAGGACAAGCTGCTCATCTGGTTTTCCCGTGTTTCAATGGTCGTCCAGGATAACATGTGGTACATCGCCGGAGTCATTCTGGGCGTCGTTCTTCTGGGAACCGGGTACTACATCTATCGCTCATGGGACGCCCGGCAGACTGAGCGCGGGATGGCTCAGGTGTCGGGACTGGAGATGCTCGTCCGCCAGGAGCAGTACGATCGTGCCATCACCCAGGCCGACCAGATAATCGGGAGTTTCGTGGGTTTGCCGGACCGAATGGCACGCCTCTACAAAGCGGATGCATTGCGTGGCAAAGGGGACTACGCTGGTGCACGGGCAATCTACGAGAAATCGAAATGGGATGATGAAATAACGAGCTTCCACGCAACGAAGGGACTCGCGGACTGCCTTGGTGCGGAAAAGCAATACGAACGCGCCGGGAAGCTTCTCATCGAATGGGTAGACGACAACAAGGGATCGGGATTCGCCCCCATGGCCCTTTTGGAGGCGTCCACGAACCTGGAGCTTGCCCTCAAGTACAGCGAAGCTCAGGCTGCGTTGCAGAGGATTCTGGACGACTACAACGAATCGCAGCTTGTCGGGCGTGCGCGGCAGAGAATCCGAATGCTGGAGGGGGCAGTGCAGGTAACCGGCAGTTGAGGCGTTTTTGTGCAAAAAGCGTCCGCATAGCATTGTGATTTCTCCGCGCGGACGGATGTGATGCAGGAGTGGTTTGGAGGAGCCGTGAGCTTCCGCTTGCGGCTCCTGTCGCTTGTGTGGGTGATTATCGCAAGCCGGTGCACGTGCGCGGCTCAAAACGAATGATCCAAAAACGGGACTGGGTTTTCTCATGAGGCATAAGCGGTTATTCAGTGGCATCCAGCCCACTGGCGAGCTTCATCTCGGCAACTATTTCGGTGCAATAACGAACTGGGTGCGGTTGCAGGATCAGTGGGACGCCATCTACTGCGTTGTTGATTACCACGCCATGACAGTGGAGTACGATTCCGATACGATGCGTCGCCGCGTGTTGGAGGTTTCAGCGCTTCTTATCGCCTGCGGCCTCGACCCGGCGAAGTGCTCGCTTTTCGTCCAATCGGACGTGCCGGAACACACGGAACTCATGTGGGTTCTCTCGACTCTTGCTCCGATGGGCAGGCTTCAGAACATGACCCAGTTCAAGGAAAAGAGCGAGAAGAATGCCGACAACATCAACCTCGGGCTTTTCGCCTACCCTGTGCTGCAAGCCGCGGACATACTCATTTACAAAGCGGAGGCGGTGCCCGTGGGTGAAGATCAATTGCAGCACCTCGAGCTGAGCAGGGAACTCGCAAGGAAGTTCAACACGCGGTTCGGCGAAACCTTCCCGGAGCCGAAGCAGCTTATGACGGAAGCGCCGCGGATTCTCGGCCTTGACGGGAAGAGCAAAATGAGCAAGAGCCTGAACAACTACATCGGGCTCACAGAAACTCCTGAACAGGTGTGGGAAAAACTGAGGCCGGCATATACGGATCCCGCACGGCTTCGCAAAAGCGATCCGGGAAACCCGGACATATGTAACATCTTCACCCTTCACAAAATGGTGTCTCCGAAAGAACTCGTTCTCGAGATCGACCGCGCATGCCGAAAGGCGGAGATCGGGTGCATCGAATGCAAAAAAAATCTCGCGCAGAACCTGAACAACGTTCTCGACCCGATCAGAAGCCGATATTCAGAACTGGAGGCGCGTCCGGGCGAGGTGCTGGACGTCCTCGCGGCGGGAAAGGAACGCTGCAGACGAACGGCGCGCGAGACCATGGATGAGGTGCGCGAAAAGACAGGATTGAGACCGTGACTGCGTGAAAACCGGAGGGAGGCGATGGAAATCTGTCCCCTGTTCGTGGAAAATGTGAACCGTTGGCCCCTTCCATCCTTCCCGGTCACCTTCGGAGTACCGTTGGCGGCCGGCGCTCTGTTGCCGGGCGCTCCGCTGGTTCTGCGAGACTCTTCCGGCAAGCTCTTCCCCGTTCAATCGAAATCCCTTGCAATCCACCCCGATGGCTCCGTGCGCCGTCTGCTCGTTACGGCAGAGCCTCCCGTTCCAGGCCAGAAACGGGAGGCATTCAGTCTGGAAAGCGGTGGACCGGAAGCCTCCGAAACCGTCGGCTGGAATGAAACGCGGTCCGAATGGGCGAGCATCGTTGTCGAAAGGCAAGGAGATACCCTTGTCATAGAGAGGGGTGGGCAGGGCTGGCGCTTGTCGGTCGATGGGGCACTCACGGTGGAGGGATTCAACCATTCCCTGGTTGGATCATTCCGAATTGACACGCTATCCGCCACGGACTCTGGTCCCGTCCGATTGCGGCTGGATGTTGCAGGTGCCATCTGGAATGGCACCACGCGGCTTCTGGACGTGGACCTGGTTATCCAGATCTTTTCCCGCACCCCGGTTCTGGCTCTTGACGTCATCGCGACGAATCGCACCAATCGTGAACCGGTCGCTGTTGACCACCTGCGCGCAAAACTTGAAAGATTGGGTGGCGAATACGACCCGAGCGTGAAGGTAGAGGTGCGCAACGGGCCAGCCGAAAGGGAAGTGGAACTTCCGTGTGCCGTGCGAACGGACAAGCTTGCGACCAGCGTTTTTCACGGCAACGAGGAAAAGATGCGTCGGGCGAGTCGTTTGATCGGGTATGGTGAAACCGGGTTCTCACGGGTAGGCCAATCGGGAGAGATCGTGCTGGCGATTCGCAATTTCTGGGAGAACTACCCGGCCGGGGTGGCATTTGATTCAGATGCCATCGAAATCGAATTGTTTCCGCGTTGGGCCCCGCCAATGCAGCTCCATCTTGGCGTGGGAAAGACACACGAGATTCTCGTGGCGTTGCTGAATCCGGAAGATCGGGAGTGTTTTCCTGCCCGTGGACTGGTGTACTCATTCGGAAAGCCGCCCCTGGTTCAGGTGCCGTTTGAAGTCAGGGCGCGCGCAGGCACACTCTCTGAGTACCTGCCGTACATGCCGGAGACGTATCCGCGGATGGAGACCAACCTGTTCGATCTCTTCCAGAACCGGATTCGTGGGTTCGGCAAACTGAACTGGGGCGATGATTACTCTCCCCTCTACACCAACCAGAAACGCGGCGGAGAGGACGTGGTATGGAACAATCTCGAAGGCGACCACCCGTACCACGCGTTCTGTCAGTTTGCGCGTACGGGGCAGTTCGCCTACTTCAAGGATTTTCACGACAGCATTCTTCACTGGATGGATGTGGACTTTGCGGAGCGACATGCTGACCCTCGACATGAGGGCGCCCTGATTGCGCACACAAGGCGACATGTCATAAATGGCGGCACAACGCCGAGCCACAACTGGGCGGAGGGGTTCAAAGAGTGGTACTTCATGACGGGTGATCCTCGCGTGGAGCGCGTGCTGAATCAGATGGCAGATTGGTTCTTGAGGAACAAAGACCGGGAACTCCGCCTGCCGCCGTACGTGAGAACTTGGGGGTGGGGCCTTATCCAGCTCGCCGCGATCTGGGAAGTGACGAATCGGGACGAACTCCTGGAATTGATGCAGTGGATGGTGGAACAGCTTCATACGTATTTCGCCGAACACGAAGGCCTCACACAGGGTTTCGGCGAAACCCCCGGTGCGTCCAGCGTGAATGCGTTTCACAGCGCAACGGTGGCTATAGGCGCATACCATGTATTCAAGATTTCGCGGAATGAGACCGCAAGGACCCTGTGTCTGGAAGTGACTCGGAGTATCAGCGACAGGCGCGCGACAAGCCCTGAAGGCATCCCCACGTATGTGAACGGCCCCGAACAGAACTTCCCTATGCAACAGGCGGCCACGTTGACGTTAGGTGCAATCGGTTGCGCATGGGAACTTACCCGGGACAAAGACCTCGTTCGCAGAGGCATGAGAATGCTGGAATATTGCCTCGACCGGGGACTGCAGGTCGACCACATGAGGATCCCGGGGCAGTTCGTGGAATTTGAAGACGGAATCTGCCTCATGCCGGAGCTCGTGTGGCCGAATTGTCAACTTCTCAGTTACCAGCTCCGTGGGATTCTCTTGTTCATGAAGGCGGCACACGAATGCGGGTACCTCAAAGAGGTTGATTACCGGTTTTGAGGTAACTCATTGCGGGACGGGGGAATCCAGTGCAACGCAGTTCCGGGCGGGAACCTTCCGTCTGCTGATTGAGTTACAGAGATTGGGTCGGTACAGAGCAGCGGCGTTACCAAGGACCCAGAAGCGCTGCAGTCGAGTTCTGGGGCTTCCACCGAGGAAGCAGGAAGGAAGTGAAATCCACCCGACAGGAGGTTCCCGTGAGCAGAGGCGACCTGAATATCGGCAGACTGGAAGGTAAACAGATCCTCAAGCCCCGGGTGGGGAAAAGCAGTACATCGCGTCGTCGCATCGGCCGCGTAACATCGAA
>JAKPPK010000183.1 GCA_029547385.1 Candidatus Latescibacterota bacterium | reverse complement strand
CGACCACGTCCTCCGCTCGGCCCCTGTCGGCATCCTCACCACCGATTCAACGGGCACGATCGAATTCGCAAATCCGCCGATTGCTCAAATCATGGGGTTGGAGGGCACTGAAGCAGTTGTAGGGAAAAACATCCTCATGTTACCGCAACTGCAGGCAATGGAAGTTGCGGCCGGCCTCTGGGAGGTTCTTACGGAGGGCAAGCCGCTCCATCTCGACCGTGTTTCCTGTCGCACAACAGGCAAGAGAGAAGCAATTTGCAATGTTCGCGCCGAACCGATCATATCGCATGCGGGGGATATCAGCGGCATCGTTGCGGTGTTCGAGGACGTAACAGAGACGGTGCTTCTACAGCGGAGACTATCGGCAACGACGGCCGATCTCGCGATGCTCTCGGAAATCGGTGAGTTGTTTCAGGATTCACGGGATACGGAGGTGATCCTTCAGACGATTCTCGTGGGAGTCACGGCCGGCGAGGGCCTCGGATTCAACCGTGCGTTCCTTCTTGTGGCTGACCACGAGACCGGCACGCTGCGTGGAAGTTATGCCATCGGCCCGTCCGACCTTGCCGAGGCTTCCAGGATCTGGCAGGAACTGGGGAAGAAACCGCATTCTTTTCGGGACATTCTGGAGGGTTACCGAGAAGCCATCTCCCGCGACGAAGTGACCGTCAACAAAGTGGCAAAAAGCCTTGTCATCTCCCTGGAGGACGCACAGAACATCGCCTCCAAGGCAGCCAAGGAGCGGCGAGCTTTCCTTGTTACGGACGGTATGAACCACCCGCTGGTTCCCCGCCAGCTCGCCGAGCAACTGGGCACCGATTCTTTCGTTGTCGCCCCGCTGATATTTGACGACAGGGTCGAAGGGGTAATCATCGCGGACAACGCCATCACGCGCAAATCCATTACCGAATTGGATTTGAGGAGCCTGGAATTGTTCGCGCATCAGGCACGTCTTGCGGTGGAGCGATCGCGGTTGCACGCGGAACTCGAGCGCCAGCTCGAAGAATTACGGGAAGCACACGAACTTCTCAGGGCGAACCATGAAGAAATGTTGCGAACGGAAAAACTGGCCGCCATGGGACAGGTAGCAGCGCAGGTGGCACATGAAATCCGCAACCCCCTCGTCGCCATCGGAGGATTTGCGCGCAGCATTCGCAACTCGCTTCGTGAAGACGATCAGAACAGGAAGTTTGCGGAGATCATAGTAGAGGAAACGGCCCGTCTGGAGAACATCCTGCGGGAGGTGCTGGATTTTGCCCGTCCCCCGCACCCACGTCGTGACCGCGTTGATGTCGGCTCGGTTCTCCGGCGTGCCACAGAGATGCTGGAACGGGAACTTCAGAAACGTAGTATCAGAATTAACGTGCAGATTCCGCGCGACCCGGTTATGGTCCTGGGTGACGCGGGCCAGTTGCGGCAGGTGTTTCACAATCTTATTCAGAACGCCATGGACGCGATGGAACGCGTCGACACGTCCTCTCGATTTCTGTCCATATCACTTTCCTGTGAAACCGATCGTCAGGTTGCCGTGACGGTCGAGGATACAGGAGGCGGGTTTGAAGCGGACGCGCTCGAGCATGTCTTCGAGCCTTTCTTCACCACAAAGTCGCATGGTACGGGGTTGGGTCTTGCGATCTGCCAGCAGATAGTCCGGGACCACGGAGGTACTCTTTCTATTACCAACAAACCGGAGCGTGGCGCTACGTTTACGGTTCGGGTGCCACTGCTGGAAAAGGAGGTTGTGAATGGCGAAAATCCTGGTTGTTGACGACGAAAACGCCCTTCGCGTGCTGTACAAACATGAACTGACACAGGACGGACATGACGTCGACCTGGCTAGCACTGCTGACGAAGCAGTCGCGAAGGTTCGAGAGACAGCGTACGACGTCGTAATTCTCGATATCCGGATGCCGGGAAAGGACGGTCTGGAGGCACTTACTGAGATGTTCGCCGAGCGGCGGAACATCAAGGTGATCATCAACTCGGCGTATTCCAGCTACAAAGAGAACTTCATCAGCTGGGCTGCGGAGCACTACGTCGTGAAGTCGGCCGACACCACTGAGCTAAAAGAAAAAATCGCGCAGGTGCTGGGAGGATGAATACCACCAAAACTCGGTTCACACCGGGCGCTCTCCTGCGGAACACACTGACCGTAATCCTTGCAGGCGGGCATGGAACCCGTTTGTATCCGCTCACGAAGCATCGCGCAAAACCCGCAGTTCCCTTTGCGGGGGCCTATCGCATTATCGACTTCACCCTTTCCAACTGCGTGAATTCGGGTTTGCGCAGAGTTTTCGTTTTGACCCAGTATAAGTCCTTCAGTCTGGATCGGCACCTCCAACAGGGATGGTCCAGCCTCCGGTATGATATGGGTGAATTCATCCTGCAATTGCCACCGCAGGAACGCATGAAGCGTTCGTGGTATGAAGGTACCGCAGACGCGATCTTTCAGAACTTGTATGTATTTCAGGAGCAACGGCCCGAGTACACGGTAATTCTCTCGGGCGACCACGTGTATCTCATGGATTATGCTCCGATGCTGGCGGCGCACGAGAATACGGGGGCGGATCTCACGATTGCCGCCATCCCGGTGCCCCGTCAGGACGCGAGGCGTTTCGGTGTACTCCAGGTGGATGCGTCCAACCGAATCGTGGGATTTGAGGAGAAACCGCGAGACCCGGCATCGTGGAGAGACGATCAGACCAGCCTTGTATCCATGGGCGTCTACGTTTTTTCCACCGACGTTCTGGTCCGGAGAGTACTGGAAGATGCGAAAAACCCCCAAAGTGAGCATGATTTCGGCCAGAACATCATCCCGGGCATGGTCAACAGAGACGCGGTCTTTGCCTACTCGATGCCCGCGATGAGCGGATGCGAGCCCTACTGGAGGGACATCGGCACGATCGACAGTTACTGGCAGACTTCAATGGACATCCTGCGGCCGGACCCTCCTCTCAACCTGTATGACCCCTCGTGGCCGGTGCGAACGTACCGCGATCATCGACCACCTCCGATTGTCATAGACGATGGCCACCCTGCGGGGCCTTTCATCAGGAACAGCATGGTGTGCGCGGGGGCCCGTATCACGTCCGCGCGTATCGATCGTTCGATCGTGGCACTCGACAATGTAGTCTGCCCCGGAGCGGATATCGAGGAAACGGTTCTGATGAGCCGGGTGCGCGTGGGCAAAGGTGCGCGAATCCGAAGGGCCATCGTTGACAAAGATGTGGACATCCCGGCGGGGGAGACCATCGGATACGATCTTGAACGAGAGCGGAAACGTTTCCTCGTTACCGACAACGGCATCGTCGTCATCCCGCGTGGCTACGTCTTTGACTGATTCCCTGTTTGCACGAATACCGGAGGCAGTTTGATGCAGGAACTCCGCAAAGACCCGGTGACAGACCGCTGGGTCATAGTTTCCACCGAGAGGGGAGCGCGACCAACGGATTTCGAATCGTTGCCGCGGCCCAAGGCTCCGCAGCTTTGTCCGTTCTGTTACGGATTCGAATCCACGACGCCGCCGGAGATTTACTGCGTGAGGGAAGCGGGTACCGCACCCAACACGCCCGGCTGGTCCGTGCGGGTGGTGCCCAACAAGTTCCCTGCTCTGCGAATCGAAGGAAACCTTGTCCGGGAAGGGGTCGGCATGTTCGACAAAATGACCGGAATCGGTGCGCACGAGGTTATCATCGAGCATCCTGATCACCAGCGGCGTTTCTGGGACTTTTCGGTTCAGGATATTGAGCGCGTCCTTGCCGCATATCTTCAGCGCACAAATGACCTGAAGCGCGACATTCGATTGCGGCATATGTTGGTGTTCAAGAACGAAGGCGAACAGGCGGGTGCTTCAGTCGCTCATTCGCATTCTCAGCTCATTGCCACGCCCGTCGTTCCCAAGCGCGTGCGTGAGAAACTGGACGGCGTCAACCGGTACCTGAGTTACAAAGAACGGTGCGTGTACTGCGATGAGATTCGTGAGGAACAGCGGTTTGGAGAGCGCGTTGTTTTTGAAAATGATAGCTTCATTTCGTTCTGCCCTTTCGCCTCCCGCTTTCCGTTCGAAGTGACGCTCCTGCCGAAAACGCATCGCCCGGATTTTTCCGCCATCGACGGCACAGAACGAACGGCACTGGCAGAGGCGCTGCGGGTCACGATGCGGAAACTCAATGAAGCGCTGAACGGGCCCCAGTATAACTGGATCTTTCTTGCGGCGCCAACGAGATTATCGGGACGCGAATCGTGGGAGGATTTCCACTGGCACGTTGAGATAATCCCGCGCCTTACCAAAATCGCCGGGTTCGAGTGGGGAACCGGCTTCTACATCAATCCAACCCCGCCCGAACACGCGGCTGCGTACCTTCGTGGCGTGGCCGGGTGCGGATCGCCAGGGTTGGATTGATGTTCACTTCCCCTCCTTCCGGAGCCTTTCCCACAGATGCCCGTACTTAACGTCGCACTCCTCTGGCATATGCACCAGCCAGATTACCGTGATCCCGAGACTGGCATGCTGGCGCTGCCGTGGGTGCGCCTTCACGCCACCAAAGGGTATTACGACATGGTGAAGGTGATCGAACGGGCAGATACACATACTCACGCCTGTTTCAATTTCACGCCGAGCCTCGTTTCGCAGCTTCAGGGGTACGTTGACGGAACGCTTACGGACAAGTACCTCGAACTTTCCCGGCGGCCTGCATCGGATCTTTCGGCAGAGGAAAGACGCTTCGTCGCGAGCAACTTTTTCCACGCGAACCGAAGAACGATGATCGACTGTTACCCGCGGTATTCCGAACTGAGAACCATGTCGCGTCTCCCTTCCGGGAGCGTTCGAGATTTCTCGGATCAGGACCTCACTGATCTCGTCGTGTGGTTCAATCTCACCTGGTGTGGCTACGGCGCGCGCGCCGATTTCCCCTTCCTGATGGAATTGGTCCGACAGGGCAGAGGGTTTTCCGAGGAGCAGAAGCTCCAGATGCTCGCTCTTCAGCGGGACATCATCGCGGAGATTCTCCCGTCCTACCGCAAGGCCGCGGAAGGGGAACGGATCGAATTGACTTCGACTCCGTTTTACCATCCGATCCTGCCGTTAGTGTGCACAACGGATTCGGCGAAAGCGGGGCTTCCGGACAGGGAACTCCCGGCCCCGCCGTTCGTCGCGCCGGAGGACGCAAGACACCACGTAAGACGCGCCATAGCACTGCACGAATCCGTTTTTGGAAGCCGCCCCGACGGTATGTGGCCTGCAGAAGGATCCGTGAGTACCGAAGCAGTACAGATTCTCGCGGAAGAGGGTGTCAAATGGATCGCATCGGACCAGGACGTGCTGTTCCGTTCGAATCCGTCGCTGGGACAACGAGACCTGTATGTGCCGTATTCCGTCGGCGAACGAGGCGGCCAACTCTCGATTGTGTTCCGGGACAAGTCTCTCGCAGACAAAATAGGGTTCCGCTATTCCGGAATGACGACTGATGCGGCAGTGAACGACTTCATGGACAATCTGCGAGCGATCTGGACCGGGCAACCCAAATCCGGTGGCGAACAGCTCGTTACTATCGTGCTGGACGGCGAAAACGCGTGGGAGTACTACCCGGACGGTGGGGAAGCATTCCTGACGGCCATGTACTCAAAGGTTGCAAATTCGAAGGATTTCCGATGGACTACCATCTCCGACTACCTTGCCAGAAACCCTCCGCGACATGCCATCCGAAGGATTTTCCCAGGGTCGTGGATCAATGGGAATTTTGACATCTGGATAGGATCGAGTGAGGAAAATCGTGCGTGGGAAGCACTGCGTGACACACGCAGTGCTCTGATTTCGGCACAGGATCGGTTATCTGAGAAGGCTCGGCAGGAGGCCTGGGAGCACATCTACATCGCGGAAGGGTCCGACTGGTTCTGGTGGTACGGGGATGATTTCACCACCGCCTTGCAGGGCGAGTTTGACCGGCTTTTCCGCGCGCATCTGGCGGCTGTGTTCGAACTGATCAACGTACCGGTGCCCGCGTGGTTGGTGAAACCGATCAGGAAAGGCCGGGAACTGGCCGCCAGCAAGCCGGCAAATCTCATTTCTCCGACCCTCGACGGCCGGTCAACGAGTTACTACGAATGGGCTGGCGCCGGCCATTTCGATGCTCGTTCTGCAGACGGCACCATGGCAAGGGAAGCGCCGCTGGTCTCAGCGATCGCGTTCGGCGCCGATCATCACAGGTGGTACCTCAGAATTGACTGGTCCAGACCGTTGGCGCCGAACGAGCGTTCGGAATTGGAGGTCGTTTGCGTCTTTCCAAACAGACCTGGTACGCAGGTCATCATCGGCCCGTTTGGGTTCGAGACGCGGGACATCCCCGTCAAGATTGTGGAACACGGGACTGAAGTCCAGATCACTCCGCAGGCCGTTTTTCGCGATTTGGTTGAGTGCGCCGTGCCTTTCCTTCTACTCGGCGCCGCCCCGGGGACGCTCGTGGAATTTGTGGTGAGTGTCCGCCAAGGGGGCGATGAAATCGAGCGTTGGCCGCGTGACGGGGTACTGGCGTTCGATGTGCCCACCGACACATTTGAGCTGGAGCACTGGACCGTGTAACATGGTGCTGGATCCCAGAACCCTCCGGGTGAAATCGATCGCCTACATACGAGAGGCGCTGGCCAATTGCGGGGCAGTCTCTGATTCTGTCATCCGTGCGATGGAGGAGGATGACCGGGCAGCCGTCCGCAGGATGGCGGAGCAACTGAAGAAGGCGCCTAGCCGCCCGCATACCGACATGTTAGTCCACGAACAACAATGCTGGCAAAGCGGTTCCGTGCGGGTCGCCGGCGTGGACGAAGCAGGCAGGGGGCCTCTCGCGGGTCCTGTGTACGCCGCCGCGGTAATCTTACCGCGCGATGGTATCCCATCTGGAATCAACGATTCGAAACGGCTGTCCGCCCGACAACGGGAGCAACTGGATCCGCTTATCCGAGCGTGTGCGCTGGCAGTGCACGTTGCATCGGTTGGTGTCGAGGAAATTGACCGTGTGAACATACTTCAGGCCAGCCTGAAAGCGATGCGCACGGCGATCGCAGGCCTTGGACACCCTCCTCCCGATCATGTGCTGGTGGATGGCAACATCACCCCCGGAAGCGGGCTCCCGGAGACTGCAATCGTCGATGGCGACTCCAAATCCGTTTCCATTGCGGCCGCGTCGATCCTGGCGAAGGTCGCGCGTGATCGCTTCATGGAGGAAATGGACACGCGGTATCCGGGTTACGGGTTTGCGCGGAACAAAGGGTACGGGACGCGGGAACATCTCGAGGCGCTTGCACGTCTCGGCCCGTGTCCGATTCACAGGCGGTCTTTCCAGCATGTTGCCTGCGCGTCTGAATATCCCACCCATTCGGATCTTATAGCGTTCTTCAAGCGTTCGCTTGTCGTGTCAGAGTCCCTCGAAGAGCTCCGTTCTGTCGCCGCAATCATAGCCGAAAAAAAGAACGTGCTGCCGCCCGAAGAGGTACCGGCGTTGAGGCGGTTGTACCGGCAACAATTCAAGCTACTTCGCAGCAGGTGCGATACATGAAACGCGGCAGATTGGGGGAGGAACTGGCGGCGGGGTACCTGAAGCGGGCCGGTTGGACGCTCTGCGCCCGGAACTGGCACGCAGGCAGAGCCGGTGAGATAGACATTGTCGGGTGGGACGGCGATATTCTTGTTTTCGTGGAGGTCAAAACGGCGAATACAAGTCGCTACGGACATCCGGTCACGTGGGTGGATGCTCGCAAACAATCTCAACTTGCGAGGCTGGCTGAGTTGTTTGTCGCAAAGGGAGATTTCGTTTTTTCGGCGATGCGTTTCGACGTCATAACCATTGACGCAGAGAAGCAGCCGCCGGCGATCACCCATCTTGTGGACGCCTTTCGGCCTGACATCGTGGGAGAGACAGGGTGATGGTGTGCGCCCGGCGAGAGAGAAAGAGAAAACTGGTTATCTGACAGCCTGAATTCTGGCGACCAACGAATCGCCCCAGACTTCGCGGTACCGCCTCCACACCTTTTCCGCTCGATCTCTGAACAGGCGGAGGTCCGGGCGGATCACAATCATGCCAGATTGCTCGAATTCGTGAATCAATTCCCGTTCTTCTTCCTCCACGATCTGCCGGTTGTATCTCCCACCTTCATGGAAGGCTTCCGTAATGAGGAGCCGATCACGTTCCGACAGAGTTCGCCAGAACGCGGCGCTGACGATAGGCATGATCGGCGTGATGCTGTGATTGGTGAGAACAAGATATGAGCACACGTCGTGGAAATGCATCGCTTCAATCGTTGGCAACGGGTTCTCCTGACCGTCCACCGTGCCCGCTCGAATCGCCGTGCGAACATCATTGATGTTCATCGTCGTGGGAAGCGCTCCTAGCACGCGTGCGCATTCGACGTACATCTGAGAAGGCGGTACGCGCAGTTTGATCGTCCCGAACTCCGCAGGGGAACGGGCCGCCTGATCCCGCAGAGTGACCTGGCGTACGCCCTGGTGCCACATGTCAATCACGTGGAGTCCAGATCGCCGTTCAACCTCGGTGACGAGGGAGCGCCAAAAAGGTGTCTCGACAGTGTGATAAAAATGGTCGATATCGCGAAACATGTACGGCGCTTCAAGGGCGCCCAGGGGTGGGTAGTAATCGGAGAGGCTTCCCATCCCTGACATCGAGATTTCGTCGCTCCCTTTGAGCATCTCATCTATCTGGTACGGAAGCGAAAGTCCCGCTTCCACCACCAGGTGAATCCGACCGCGAGACCGTTCCTCCAGTATGGACGCAACTTTGAGGAGTGCGCGGTGCATCGGCATGGCGGGGGGTGCACCGTGGCGAACTCGTAACAGGACCTCGGTTTGTCTCGGTGCGCACGCTGACAACAGCCCGCCCGAAAGGACCGCGGTCAGCAACGCCACACGGAGTTTTGTGGAAAGAGAAGTCACCATCGGCGCCGCGCATTCCCCGCATCAAAAACCCGAAAGGGCCTCGGATTCGCTCGCGTAGATTTCCACGTACTGTTTGAGACCCACCATCGCAAATATCTTCTGAAAATGCTCGGAAGGCTCGACTATCCGGATCTTCTGCCCGTGTTTCCGTCCGGCGATGGCAACGTTAATAATGATGGCGATGCCCCCGCTGTTTATGTATGCGTCTTTGGCGAACGTCAGCAAGAGCTTCTTTGCCCCGGATTCAGTCGCGTGCTGGTAGGCAGCCTCCACTTCCTCGCGGGTCTGCGCGGTCAGGTCCCCGAGGATATCCAGGATGGCAACGTCGCCAGCAACACGGGTTACAACCCCATTTCTCTTTACTTCGTCAGTTTTCACGTTCCGGTCCCCTTAATTCGCGAGTTCTGAAGCAACTGCTGCCGGTTCAGGGCGTATACGCGTTACTTCCCGGGAGGTTCCAGCCGGATGATCATGCGCGTGACATTCCCGAGTTCGGAACGAACATTGAACTCTACTTCGTCCATCAACGCTTTGATGAGAAACATGCCCCATCCGCGGGCTGCCTGTTCTCCGGAGAATTTCCTGGAAATATCGGGATCGGTGGGGTTATTCTGCATGCCGCTGCCCTGGTCCACAACGTCAATCCGTAACGTTGAATCCTGAACGGTCAGTGCCACGACTACTTTCATAGCCTCATTGAACTTGTGGGCGTGTTCCATGGCGTTGATACAGGCTTCTGCAACCGCCGTTTTGAGATCCTCAATCCGCGATTGCCGGAATCCTACGAGTCGTGCCACGGACGCCGCCGCATCCATCGCGACCCGTTCGTACCCCGCCGTACTCGGAACCTGAAGTTCGATAGTCATGGCATTCGATCCCATACCTGACCCCCTGTCCCGTAGGTAACCACCCTAAGTCCACGGCGCGTAGCGCGGTATCAACCGGTAACGCGAACCGCGATTATCGTGATGTCATCGTCTTGTTCATGTTCACCCATGTGCGCGGTTACTTCCGTGACGATCGAGTCACGGACCTCGAACGCAGTACTACCTCTCCTGACAGCCTCCTCGGCTCGCCCAAAACCAAACATCTCCCCGGCAGGAGACCGCGCTTCCACCACACCGTCCGAGACGAGAACAACGATGTCACCAATCCCGAGCTTCTTTTCGCATTGCTCGAACCTGGTGTTTTCAGCGACGCCTAACGGGAGACGTTCGCCTTCGACGGATATCGCGGTTACGCGATCACCGGAACGATGCAGAGGATCCAATCCTCCTGCATTCGCTATCTGCAAAATACCTCTTTCTCCATCGAACAGAGCGACCGTGCAACAGATATAGGTATTTCGGGACGCCCGGCCCCAGAAGGTCGCGTTCAGCAACTCGAGCAATTCAGCAGGTTGCGTCGTCTGCCGCGCAGCCGCAGTCACCATTCCGCTGAACAGAACCGCCGGGATTGCCGCTTGCATGGCATGTCCCGTCACGTCGGCGACAATAACACCAAACTTCGATCGATCCTCGCCGTCCCAGACATACGCGAAGTAGTCTCCGCCAACCCGGCTTGCCGCGCGGCAGATGCCCGTGATCTCGAAGCCCGGAACGGCAGGGTCTACGCTCGGAAGAAGAGCATTCTGGAGCTTCTGGGCGACCTGCAACTCCCGCTGCAATTCACTCAGAAGCTGAGCCTGCGCACGCTTCCAGCGTCGATTCCGCTGGTAGGCGATGGCCGTGGCGAAACCGATTCCCACCGCGGCAACCACAGTCGGAACGACGAACCAGGGTGTTCTCCAGAAGGGTGGTTCGACGGCAAACGTCGCGGAAACGCCCGTCCCATCATCGTTCCCCTCCTGATCCAGGGTTCTGACCGTGAAAACATGCTCGCCGGCTGGAAGCTCCTCGAACGTGTGCGCGGTCGCGGGAGAAAAGGGGGACGGTTCACCAGCATCCAGTCGCCATGAATACAGGAGGTCCTTTGCCGGCGTTCTCCCAAACCGATCGCTTCCAGTCCAGCGAACGGTCAAGAACCCTGGGTGCGCAACCCGTTCTGGCAACGGTTCGATGAAAGACCTTGGCGGATCCGACGACGTGGCATGGTATCTGGACGCCGCCCCGTCGAAATGTCCGAACAGTAACGAGCCATCCCCCAGCAGCGTTGATGCGGACACGTGGTCCTCAGCAAGTCCGCTTTCCTTTCGGAACGTGAGCCACTGGCCACGGAAATACCGGCTGACACCACCCGCTGTCCCTACCCATATTGTTCGGTATTCATCCTCTACAATGGACCAGACGTCGTCGCTCGCCAGTCCGCTATCCACCGTGAAATGCGTCCATCTTCCTCCCGCGTACCTGCTGACTCCGGCGTTCGGGCTGTTGCCTCCCACCCAGACGGATCCGTCGCGAGCGGCGCACAGTGCCGATATATACTCGAATCGGACGCCGTTCTGCGCATCGAAATCGCTCCATCGTACACCGTCAAAGCGACTCAGACCGTTACGCATCCCTGCCCAGATGCCGCCGGCCGTATCCTCTGCGAGCGCGAGCACGTCATCGGTTCCCGCGCCCTGCGAACCCGACAGTCGTTCCCACGATCCATTTCTGAAGCGGAATACACCCCGCGCCTTGACATCGCCAGATACTCCCGCCCATACATCCCCGTTTCTGGAGCGCAAGAACGCATGAATCGTTGATTTGCCACCTGAGGGGAGAAACGGGGGAATCCTTCGCCATTGACTGGCGATGTGGCGAGGGCTCCGCTCCCAGATCGTCGGCGGAGGAACCGGTGACGCAATTGCAACCCATAATCTTCCATCCGGGAAACTCAGCAACGCCGAAACGGGCTTCCCACGCAATTCGGCAGGAACCCGGTCATCCGAAAACCGCTTGCCATCAAACAAAAGCAGCCCGTGTGTGGTCCCGACCCACTGGATTCCATCGCCGGTACGGGCGAAACAACTCACACGTGCGGACTCTGGCAGCCCATCGCCGGCGTCATATGACCACCATGGACCGCCGCGGCGGTCAAACCGCGCAACTCCCCGGCCCGGGATCACAAACCAGAACGCGTCGTCCAGCGCATACACAATCTTGCTCACGAGCCTGCCGGTAACACCCACCTGCCGGACCGAATGTCCGATCCACGCGCCGTCGCGAAACTCCAGCAGCGTGCCTGCGGGAGACCCGACAGCCCAGAGCGACCCGTCCGGCATGGGCAGAAGAGACGCCGCTGTAAACGATGACGCAAACCTGTCTCCGACAAACCTCTCCAGAGACCCGGCCCGCCACCGAAGAACGCCATGACCGGCGGTCCCGAACCAGATCGCGCCATCACGCGTCTGGGCGAGGCTGAGGTACTCCACGGACGGCAATCCGATTTCGCGCGCCACGTTCCTCCACGTGGCGCCAGAGTACACATAGATCTCTGAGTGCCCGTTGTTGTCCCCGAAAATCGCCCACACCGAGCCATCCTGATCACCGAAAAGAACACGCACCGGCAGGGAAGGGAGCGTTCCGTCCGCAGATGTGAATTCGCGCCAAGACCTGCGTTCGTACACGCTTACGGTGGTTCTCGGTCGCGGCGCTGCCCCCCGCTTGTCCCGCGCGAACTGTCCATCTTCGGCAGGGGAAGCACCCACCCATATCGCTCCGTCAGCAGACTCCGCCAAGGCGGTGATGTTGCCCTGCTGAACAGGGTAATGCCACTGGTGGGCTATGTATTTGGCAAGTCCCTCACTCGTGCCTATCCAGAGAGTCCCGTCGGCGGAATAGAGGAGGTTGTGGAAGCGTGCGGACGGGCCGATTCCTGGGATTTCCTTCTTCACGAACTGAGTGCCGTCGTGAAGCGCAAGACCGCGGTCTGTAGTAAGCCACACGCCCCCGCCAATCTCCTGGACAAGGTCGTTGGTATACAGGCTGGCGATCTCTTTCGGGTCTTCAAAGAAACGCCAGCGTGAGCTTTCCAGCAGGGGGTCTCGTGCGGTGGCGCTTGCAGCGGCGGACAAAACGATCAGGATCAGACGTGCGCAAACCATCAAAGGGGACGCTCCAATCTTTGATCGGCGGTGCACTCTCAGCAACCCGCACCGCAGGTCGTCGCCGGATCCGGAAGTCGTCATGCGTGTGAAAGAAACAATACGCCTGTTCCGCCGTGTTCCGGTTGCATCAACCGAGACTGGAACTGGCTGTTGCGCGAAATGCCTTGCGAATTCCTCGAGCGCCACCTTCGTCCGTCTCGGTGGGAAACCATTCGTCCATCCATCCCGCCGGCAGTGGTTCGCGCAGCATCTGGTCACGTGTCTGCCAGAGAAGCGCAAATCCGTTTTCCGCCAGAAACCCGCTGGCAAGGGAAAGCGATTCCCTCGTGTGCGCCACAGCGCGAATAGTCACAATATCAACGCACCCGGCATAGCGCGAATTCTGGGCGAGTTCCGTAGAGTCCGCCCACGCTACCTCCACGTTGTGAAGCTCGAGCTCCAACGTCGCCCGTCTGATGAACGCGGCTTTTTTTCGGATCCGTTCCACGCAGGTAATTCTGGCACTCGGAACGGCAATGGCAACGGGCAGACCCGGAAAACCCGCCCCGCTCCCTATATCAACGACGTTCCTTCCACAAAGATCAACGAAGTCCAGTACTTGCAGAGAGTCGCAGACATGCCGTTCCCAGAGTTTCGGAATGTCCCCCGGCGCCACGAGGTTCAACCGGGTATCGCTTTCGTGCACAAGGCGGACCAGCCCAAGAAGCTGCTTGCGCTGGACATCCGTGAGATGACGCTCGAATGATTTCACGGGACCTCTGTGCGTCGTCTTCGCGCTTCCAACGCGATTGCGATAACGGTAATGTCGGCCGGCGTTATGCCGGGTACCCTTGCCGCCTGACCGAGAGTCGCCGGACGGACGGTTCGCAGCTTTTGTCGGGCTTCCGCGGACAGAGCTTTCACCGCGTCATACGAAAAGTCGGGTGGAATCTCGCGATTTTCCGCCGCGGCCTGACGTTCGGCGGCCTCTCGTTGCCGAACCAGGTAGCCCTCGTATTTGACCTCAATCTCTGCCTGCCACGCAATTTCCCCATGGATCCCCGCCATATCCTCGCTGACCATTCGCACAATTTCGTCGAGCGTGATCTCCGGCCGTTTGAGCAGTCGATATGCGGATTGCGCTTCCGTAATCGGAGTGGTGCCTTTCCCGGTAAGCACCGGATTGGCTTTCTCAGGCGGGACAGGAATCTCTCGCAGCCTTGAAACGAGCGATTCAACCGCCCGCGCCTTCTCTTGCCGCCGTCGTAACTCGTCCCCTCTGATCAGGCCTATTTCCCGGGCTCGGTCGGCCAGCCGTACGTCAGCATTATCCTGCCGAAGGAGCAGACGATGCTCCGCCCGGGAAGTGAACAGGCGATAGGGGTCCTCCGTCCCTTTGGTTACCAGATCATCAATCATCACGCCAATGTACGCTTCGTGACGGCGCAGAACGATCGGCGGATCGGCGGAAACTGAACGCGCTGCGTTCACCCCGGCGATGAACCCTTGCCCAGCCGCCTCCTCATATCCCGAAGTCCCGTTGATCTGGCCCGCGAGGAAGAGCCCTTTCACCGCCTTCGCTTCGAGACTTGGTGTGAGCTGGTGGGGAAACACGAAGTCGTATTCGACCGCGTAGCCGAAACGGTTCACAACGGCTTCTTCCATTCCGCGGATCGTTCGCAGGGCTGCAAGTTGTACATCTTCGGGGAGACTGCTGGGAAAACCGTTGACATACACTTCCGACGTTGTCGTGCCCTCTGGCTCAATGAATATCTGGTGGTGGTCTTTTTCGGGAAAACGCACCACTTTGTCCTCAATGGAAGGGCAGTAGCGCGGACCGGTTCCTTTTATCCTGCCGGTGTAGAGAGGAGAACGGTCCAGTCCCCCGAGGATAAGTCTGTGCGTTGCGGCGTTTGTCCAGGTGAGCCAGCAGGGAACCTGTTGCACTGATCGCGGCGGCGTTTCAAACGAGAAGAAAGGCGGCGGTTCGTCACCGTACTGAGGAGTCATCACCGAGTAGTTGATTGTGCGGCCGTCAACGCGAGGCGGTGTGCCTGTTTTCAGTCTCCCGAGTGCCAACCCTCCCGCTGCAAGGCTTCGCGGAAGCTCTGAGGCAGCCGGTTCCCCCACACGGCCGCCAACGGAAGACGACAACCCGACGTGCATCAACCCGTTGAGAAATGTGCCAGTCGCAACAACCGCTGCCCTGCACGAAATCTCGGTTCCAGAGACGCCGATCACTCCGACGATGCGGCCTCCCTCAATTTTCAGTTGGCCTGCCTGCTCGGCCACGATTCTGACGCGTTCGTGTGAGGACACAAGGGCCTGTGCCGCGGCCCTGTACGCGGCCCGGTCAGCCTGGGCGCGCGGAGACCACATTGCCGGTCCTTTGGAACGGTTAAGCATCTTGAACTGAATACCCGTGGCGTCAATCAACTTGCCCATCACACCGCCAAGCGCGTCTATCTCGCGGACAACATGTCCTTTCGCCGTGCCACCGATCGCCGGATTACACGACATTTCCCCGATTTTTCCGACATCCATTGTCATCAGGACCACGTAGAACCCAAGCCTGGCAGCGGCCATCGCAGCTTCTATGCCCGCGTGACCGCCCCCAATAACCACGATATCGCAGGAAAGCAATTATGAGCCTTTCGTTCGCCCAACAAACCGCTGCAGATTCACCACTTGCCGCCATGGAAACCCGTGGCAGTCAACAGAGTAAAAATAGCACGGAACGACCAGTGTCGCTAAATGCGATCAGGACGCGACATTTGGCTGCGTCCCCTCGCGCGGGTACATTCAAACGATGTAGCCGAGCACCAGAACT
Organism: Candidatus Latescibacterota bacterium; assembly: GCA_029547385.1. GTDB lineage: Bacteria > Latescibacterota > MWCZ01 > MWCZ01 > MWCZ01 > MWCZ01. The sequence continues at coordinate 7,999 of JAKPPK010000183.1, read as the reverse complement.
ACAACGGCATGCCGGACATACCCCAAAATGAAAATGCGCAAACCTCGCCTCGCGGTGACCATGGGCGATCCCGCTGGTGTAGGACCGGAGCTCTGCCTCACGGTGGCAACTGATACCAGGGCGACAGGTGCGGCCGACCTGTTGTTTGTGGGAACCGAGTCCATACTGCAGAGCGTCGCGAAAACCCTCGGGCGCCCGCTTCCTGACCCTGCACACATCTGCAGCGTCGCGGAACCCAAGGTCGCTGTCCCGCCGGGTGCCGTATCGGCAGAGGCGGGCAGACTCTCTGCCCTGTATCTGGATCGTGCGATAGTCCTTGCCCAGAAGGGCGAAGTGGACGGGATAGTAACGGCACCGATATCCAAGGAAGCGTGGCATCTCGCAGGAGTCCCTTTTCCCGGCCATACGGAGTTCCTGGCGGCGAAAACGGGAACGAAGGAATACGGCATGATGCTCGTGCACGGTACGTGGCGGGTTCTGCACGTCAGCACGCATTGCTCGCTCCGCGATGCAATAAGCCGCGTAACACAGGAGCGCATCTTGCGGATGCTTCTTCTGTTCGACGGTGTGTTGCGTGATCTGGGAATTGCGTCGCCTCGGATCGGTGTCGCCGGGCTCAACCCCCATGCGGGTGAAGCAGGTCTGTTCGGCGATGAGGAACGGGAGCATATCCTGCCGGCCGTTCTCGAGGCGCGCTCGAGAGGCGTCGAGGTACTCGGGCCAATCCCTCCAGATACGGTATTCGCTCGCGGCCGGCTGGGGGAATACGACGGTGTGCTCGCGATGTACCACGATCAGGGGCATATAGCGGTCAAAACCCTGGCCTTCGAGCCTTCAAAAGACGGGGGATGGGCATCAGTTCACGGAGTCAATGTAACGGTCGGGCTTCCGATCGTTCGAACCTCCGTCGACCATGGAGTAGCCTTCGATATCGCCGGAAAGGGAATCGCGAGGACCGAAAGTATGCTGGATGCAATTCAGCTGGCGGCCCGAATGGCCTTGGTACGCGCAGGAGGCAGCGTCCGATGACTCCAGATGACAGGCCGGCCGTCACCGGGAGCACGGAAGCGAACACCGGGGCCAAAGGCATTCAACGGTTTCTTACCCTCCCCACCGCTGCCGCGACAGGTGCCTTTCTCGCGTTGTTACTCATTTTCGTTCTGGGCAACTGGGTAGTAATGCCGCTTATCACCCGCGGAACGGACGTTGTCGTTCCAGACGTCCGTGGAATGGACGTGGCGGAGGCAAAACGTCTGGTTGAGGAGCAAGGTCTGGTTTTCGTGAATGACTCGTCGGACTATGCCACGGATGAATCCATCCCTGTTGATCACATAGTCATGCAGAGCCCCGCTCCCGACGTTTCTGTGAAGCGCGGACGGAGCGTTCGAGTAACCGTCAGCAGAGGCGCTCCAAAGTACGTTGTACCCAACGTGCGGGGTATTTCACTCAACGACGCCCGCGTCAGGCTTGAACAGGCGCGGTTCAGAGTCGGCAACGTCAGTTACGTGCTCCGGACAAACGAGGACCTGTCTGAACCCTACGTTCAGGACCAGTTCCCTGATGCGGGAACCTCGCTGCAAAAGGACGCTCAGGTAAGGCTCGTGGTGAGCATCGCTCCCGAGATGCCTGCTCTGGTGGGAAGAGACCTCGGTGAAGCAAGTCGAACCCTTGCCGCTATGGGAATCCAGATTGGAGAAACGACCTCCGAACCCGATGAGACCGCTGCGCCGGGGACAGTTCTGAAGCAGTCCATTGCTCCCGGAACCCGGGTGTTCGCCAGTGACCGGGTCGATCTCGTGGTAACCGAATAACGCATTCAGGCGGCGTGCCGATGAGAATCATCCTGAGGGATCTCAGTTACCGGTACAACGGGGAAGCCGGAGTCACGAACCTGAATCTCCAGGTGGAATCCGGGGAGTTGTTCGGTCTTCTGGGGCCTTCCGGGTGCGGAAAAACAACGACTCTGCGTCTTCTTGCGGGGTTCATCCAACCTGAGCACGGCCACGTGTTTTTTGGAGACGAAGACATCACTGGCAAGCGCCCTGAACAACGCAATGTCGGGATGGTATTCCAGAGTTATGCGCTCTTCCCGCACATGACTGTGCACGAGAACGTCGAGTTCGGCCTTCTGGCTCGCGGAGTTCCGAGAAAGGAACGCGGTCGCCGCATTCGGAACGCGTTGGAGCTTGTGCAGCTGGCACCGATGGAACGGCGTTCCGTAGCTGACCTCTCCGGGGGACAGCAACAACGCGTCGCGGTCGCTCGAGCGCTGGTGATCGAGCCTACCGTGTTGCTGTTGGACGAACCGCTTTCCAATCTTGACGCGCGGCTCCGTGAAGAAACCGGCCAGGAGCTTCGGGCACTTCAGCGACGACTCGGGATCACGACGGTTTACGTTACCCACGACCGTGCGGAAGCGTTCGCGCTGTGCGATCGAATCGGCATCATGCAACACGGCAGGCTGATTCAGGTCGGTGCGCCGCAGGATCTTTTTGCCAGTCCGGGCTCTCTTGCCGTCGCGCAGTTCATCGGGCACACCAACATCCTACCCGTAGAACATATTCAAGAGGCGGGAAACGGCTGGACGGCTCAGACAGGTCCCCACACCTTATTTGGAACGAGAACTCTTCCGCAGGAACCGACGGCCGCGCTGGCTGTTCGCCCCCATGAAATGACACTGGATACCACTCCCATCTCCTCAAAAAACACCCTGTTGATGAGAGTCTCGGGCCGACGATTCCTTGGCGCGGACATGGAAATAAGCGTTCAGGACGGGAACCTGAGGCTGAAGATTCTCCAGCGCTTCTCCCAATCCCGCGTGCCGGAGGAGGATTCGCAGGTATACGTTCATATCCCGCCGGAAGCGCTGATACCTCTGGCACGATGAGCCGCTGAAGCGACAAAGCGGGAGAACAGGATATGCCGTCTTCGGGTTTGATCGAGAAGACATACCGACAGACCCTTAACCAGGCGCGCGAGATCGTGTCAGAGCGGCTATCCGCTTTGGTCCGCGCGACAGGAGGCGACTGCGAGGATGCCGCCGAGGACATTGCGCAATCCATCGTCGGCACGGAGCAGGTGGTTCGCCTGATTCTTTCCACCCCGTACGATCGAAGCCTGTATCGTCCCGTTCTGCTGGAAGCAGCGGACGAGGTCGGGAGGACATTTTTCCCGGAGATCAGCAAGCGTTTCTTCTCTCCTCTTTCTGATGCTCCTGCCGTTGAAAGCAACGCTGCGGAACCCGAGCGATCCCTGGACTCTCCTCAACTGGAGCAGGCGGCCCTTGCTCTCCCCCCGCACCTGCGGTCGTACTTCAAAAAGCTCCTGGAGAACGCGGCCGAAAGGCTTCCCACTGCCCGCCTGTCGGCGATCGCAACCGATCTGCTCGCGGAGAGGCTGGAACGCCTCCAACGTCACTTTCCTGACGGCAGTATCCCGCCCTTGAGCAACGCTCCCGTAACGGACCGGATGTCTGATGACGAGATAATCCTCCACGCACGATATGTAGCCGCACGTCTTGCCGCGGCCTTTCCGTGGGGTTTCTTCTCAAAAGACACCCGCCGCACAGGAATCGCGGTGAACTACCTGGTGATGCGCGAAATGCGAAAGACCCCCGAGGAGGCACTGCAGGAGGATGTGCTTTCGTACATCGCCGTTGGGTTGGGACCAGCTTTGCGGCGCTGCGGGGGCTCGGTGAACAGGCTTCTTGCGCTTGGGTTTCCGGAACGAATCAAGCCATGGATGGGCAGCCACGTTCCCACAGGCTACTGGGAAGAAACCGCAAATCGCCGGGACGCCGTGAAATGGCTTGTTGAACAGCGCCTCGGCATTCCACCCGAAGCTATCGGACGGGCTGTGCACCAGAACATCATTTCCAAAAAGGCATTTCGCGAAGCTGGATTGACGTGGCTGCTGAAAAACGTCTATGGCTGGTCGGTCGCACACGCGCTTGCCGAGTCGTACCCGCAGCTCCGCCCCTGGGAGTGCTTCTGTCGCGTGCCGGTGGAAACCTGGCACGGCGACGCCGGGCGCCTCCTTTCCTCGGAAGCAATCGGCTGGGCATTCCGCGAAGAAGGTATGCAGGTCGCGATGTTCCGCACGCAGGACGCCGCTCGTGTTATCAAGTCCACGCTGAACCGCTGGCATCTGGGCGCCGCCTTTCGAATCGGATTTTCTGAGAACTCGTTCGCTCTTCTGAATTCTCTGTTCCCGAACACGTTCGAACTGTGGGAAGTGACCCATGTGCCCCGCGAGGCGTGGAAGGACCCGGCGCTGCGCACCAACGCGGTCCAATGGCTGCTGAAAGAGTATCATGTCGAAGTGGAGAAGATTCCGGTTGCCATCAGGAACGGCTTACTCTCGCCTGACGTTTTCAAGATGAGAGGTTTGGATGGCCTTCTGAGGCAGATGGGAAGTGTCTGGCGAGTAATAGACGATGTGTTTCCGGGAAGGTTCGCGCGTTGGGAGCTTGGTTCTGTGCCGAATTCCTACTGGCGCGCTCGCTCGAGCGTCCGGGAAGCGGCAATATGGGCGCTCTCCCGCCTCGGGATCGAACTCGCCCGCGTTGAAGATGCGTTGCGAAGCGGAACGCTCGCGTCACGAGCACTCACTGAAATGGGGTTGGGCTCGCTTGTGAACACGCTCTTTCGCGGCGATGTGCGCTCGCTGATGCAAGTCGCCGGCGTGTTGCCATCAGCGAGGAGAGTACCTCTGCGCCGGTTTTACCGGCAGCTCAGGCAGGACCTTGTCGCTTCGCACGCAAGCGAAGTTGAGGACCGTGTGCAAGCGCTTCGCGCCAGACAGAAAGAACGAAGAAGGCGAACGGAAGAGCATTGGTGTTGAGCAACCCATGAAACGGAGGCTTTTGTGCGAATCGGTATTACGTGTCATCACACGTACGGCGGGTCGGGAACGGTGGCAACGGAGCTTGGAATGGCGCTGGCCAAACGTGGCCATCAGGTTCATTTCGTAACATTCGCCGAGCCTTACCGGTTGCAGTTTGATCCGAACATCTACCTCCATCAAGTGGACGTTATGCACTATCCGTTGTTCGACCATCCCCCGACAACGCTTTCGCTGGCCGCAAAAATGGCAGAAACGATCTGCACGGAGAAGCTCGATCTCCTGCACGTTCATTATGCGATTCCACACGCAACCGCGGCCTATCTTGCTCTGAAGCTCTGCCCTGACCACAACGTCCGGCTCGTCACTACGCTTCACGGAACAGACATAACGCTCGTCGGGCAGGACCCTTCATACTTCAGCATTACCAGGTTCTCGATCGAACAATCTGACGTAGTGACTGCCGTCAGCCAGTGGCTGAAGGACCAGACGCTTTCACGGTTCAATGTGGACCATCCAATCGAGGTCATTTACAATTCCGTGGACACGGAGAGATTCCGCCGAGTCTCGGTGCCTGCATGCCAGAGAGCCCGTTACGCCCCCGGAGGAGAACCCATCCTCGTGCACATTTCGAACTTCCGCCCGCTCAAAAGGGTGACGGACGTGATCAGGGCATTCGCACTGGTACGCAAACAGATGCCGGCGAAGCTCTTGATGATCGGTGACGGACCACACCGCATGCCCGCGCAGGAAGTGGCGCTGGAGCTCGGTGTGATGGGGGATGTCTGGTTCCTCGGAAAACAGGACAGGGTGGAGCTTTTTCTCAGCCTCGCGGACCTCTTCCTTTTGCCAAGCGAACACGAAAGCTTCGGTCTCGCAGCTCTCGAGGCAATGGCGTGCGAGGTTCCGGTCATCGCATCCCGGGCTGGTGGTCTGGTCGAGGTGATCGAAGACGGAGTGTCAGGGCATCTGGTTGAGGTCGGTGACACCGAAATGATGGCAGAACTGGCAACCAGGGTTCTCAAAGACCAGGAACTGGCTGCCCGAATCCGAGCCGCCGCTCTGGACCGCGTCCACCGGTTATTCTCGGCCGACAAGATCGTCGCGGAATACGAGCAGCTCTACCGAACGGCCCTCAGCTCGCCAAAGCACCAGTCCTGAACGCACACGGGGCGCGCAGCAACCCGCCGCAAGGTCTGGCTGAACTTCGGCGCCTTCGATTCGGGGCGGTTCAGCCCCGAACCTCAGCGCCGTCCATCTGTTCCAACGCTTTCACCAGTGCTTGGATGCCTTCGTCGCCGCAACCTTTCCCCTCCAGACTCTGGAAAAGCTGGTTGACAAGAGCCGTTCCGGGCAACGCGATCTGAAGCTCCTTCGCGGTATCCAGCACGAGACGGAGATCCTTCTGCTGGAGTTTCACCATGAACCCCGGGGAGAAATCCCTTTTCAGAATCTTCGGCGCGAGATTGTTCATCGCCCACGAGCCCGCTGCCCCGGCGGAGACGGCGTCCACCATTTTGCTGACGTCAGCCCCTGATTTCGCGGCAAGAATCAGCCCTTCACACATTGCCAGGTCGTTCAGTGCACCCACTATCTGGTTGCACAGTTTCACCGTCTGCCCCATGCCGTTGGGGCCGATGTGGATGATGCGTTTGCCGAGCGTTTCAAGGATCGGTGTGGCGGTGGCAACGGTTTCGGCGTCGCCACCCACCATGATGGACAGCGTCGCCTCGATTGCGCCTTTTTCTCCTCCGGAAACCGGCGCGTCGAGCATTTTTGCGCCCTTCGCTTCAAGAGCGGATGCCACTTCGCGCGCTACTGCGGGGCTGATGGTACTCATGTCGATGGCGATCATCCCCGGTCGTATGGTATCAAGAACACCGTTGGGCCCGAGATACACCTGCCTGACGTCCGGCGAATCTGTGACGCAGGAAAGCACGATGTCGCACCTGGAAGTGACATCGGCCGGTGAAGCAGCTTTCTGAGCTCCCTCCTTCACGCACGCCGCGATACCGGGTTCACTCCTGTTCCACACAGTAACCTGATACCCTGCTTTCAAGAGGTTCCTTACCATCGGACGTCCCATTATGCCCAGCCCGATGAACCCCAGACGTGGTTTCGACATTGTTCCAATCTCCTTCGCTCTGTCTGTTCATTCCCCTGAAAACCCATCATGACAAAGCGGATCGGGTTCACCGATCCGCTCGTCATCGCGTCCCTCGACTTTCCGGTCACATTCGGAAAGCCGGCTCTTCATTTGGCCGTGGCTGCCGCGGCTTCTGCTTCCTTCTGCGCTTTGTATTCCACCATGTAGCGGTCATAGACCTCTTTCTCCAGGAACAACTTCAAAAGCCTCTCATCAATTTCCTGATCTTTGGCCATGAAACCGAGAATCTGAAATGCGCGTTCTTTCGGCATGGACGGTTTGTAAGGCCGGTCCGCAGCCGTAAGTGCTTCACAGATGTCGGCAAGACAGAGAATCCGCGATTGGATTGCCAGGCGCTCTGCGGTCCACCCGTTGGGGTACCCGGCACCGTTCAACTTCTCGTGGTGGGCACCTGCGTACTCCACGACATGGGAAAGTTTCTTCGGGAACGGCAATTGCGAAAGCATTTTGATTGTGACGGAAACGTGGTTGTTGATGATCTGCCGTTCCTCTTCGGTGAGACTCCCTTTGCGGATGCTCAGATTCTTCAGTTCGTTCTCGGTGAGGTAGGGTGTTTCCACCCCGTCAAGCAGGAACGTCTTCGCGGCGATTGCCTTCAACCGGTCTATCGCGTCATCCTTGAGGAACTCGCCCGGCGTGTTGCAGCGCGCAACGAACTCCTTATCGCTTTCGATCTCCTCAAGCCTTACTGCCAGTTGCTCGTCAACCGCTTTCAAAGCCTCGGGATCGGCGCCATTCGCAATAAGACGCATTTTGTACTCCATGGCATCTGCGATCACGCCGCGTCTGATGACCTCGAAGCGCGTTTTGACGAGTTCAATCCGGTCAAAAATCGTCTCCAGTTTTGTCCCTTTGTCCACAACGTATTCCGGTGTGGTGATCTTGCCGATATCGTGCAACCAGGCGGCGATCCGAAGCTCGTTCAGTTCGTCGGGTGTGAACTTCACATCCGCGAAATCCCCTTCCGTCGTCTCGTTGATGGCTTCGGCG
>JAKPPK010000142.1 GCA_029547385.1 Candidatus Latescibacterota bacterium | reverse complement strand
CGCAGATATCTTCGGCGGACATTATACAGATATTTTTGGGTTCAAGGCTGAAATGATTTCCGTCAGTTCTTACGGTTCGGCTGACGACGTCTACTGCTTCTATGCCGCGACTCCTGCGGTAAATGCAAGCAGCGGTGCTTTTGTCACAAATGCGTATGGGCTCTACGTTGAGGACTTCACATCCAGCGGAGCCACAAATGTCTATGGCCTCTATATCGCCGGGGCCACGCAGAACAACTACATCGCTGGGAATCTCGAAGTTGCCGGGACCCTTACCGTAAACCTGGCGGCGATGGGCCTGGATCCTTCCCTGGCAACGCTCACGCTCCCGGACAACGTGACCGTCTCGGACTTCATCAAGACCCTCCTGGACGACACCGACGCGGCCACGGCCCGGGCGACGCTCGGCGTCCCCGACGCCTCCGAATCCGCCAAGGGCATCGCTGAAATCGCTACGCAGACGGAGGTGGACGCAGGGACTGACGATGCGAGGATCGTGACGCCGGCAAAACTGTATGCTACTCCCGGCATCTACCGGAAGAACGCCATCATCAACGGTGACATGATGGTGTGGCAGAGAGGGACGAGCTTCGCGGCCTCGGCGGATGGAGCATTCCATGCTGACAGGTGGAGCCACATTGCGGCGACGGACGCGGTTGTGACGGTATCGCGGTCAACCAACGTCCCAACGGACGCACAGGGAGAGGGACGGTTCGCGGCGAGTCTACAGGTTGACGTGACGACGGCCGACGCTTCTATCGGCTCAGGTCAGGCTCACGCCATCAGGTACAAGGTGGAGGGTTACGACATTCGCAGTTTCGTTGGTCAGGTGTGTACTCTCAGCTTTTGGGTTGCCGCCACGAAGCCGGGAATCTACTGTATCAACCTCTTGTGCGCCGGGGCCGACCGCTCTTATGTCAAGGAATACACCATCAACTCCGCAAACACATGGGAGAAGAAAACCATCACGTTCACTCTGGACGCTTCCTCGGGGACGTGGGATTTCACCAATGGCGTTGGTTTGCAGATTCGATGGACATTGGCCGCCGGATCAAACTACAGGGTCGCCACCGACGGTGTGTGGGGAACGGCCCTCTACGCCACCGCAAATCAGGTGAACGGTCTTGACTCGACTGA
>JAKPPK010000138.1 GCA_029547385.1 Candidatus Latescibacterota bacterium | reverse complement strand
GCGAAGCACCCGCTGACGAATCCGACACCACTGTTCCATATTGCGAAACACTCCTTCGTTCCCTCCCCGGCTACCCAAGGCCCCATGCCTCGGAAAACCAGAGAGTCTACCAAGAGTGCTTCACTTCTCGACCGCCCCAATCCCCGCTACACTTCTCGACCGGCGTTTACACAGTAAGATGAGCATCGACACATGGTGCAGTCGGGCGCTATTTCTCTCGATTATTTCGGTTTCTGCGTGGGGTCCCTTTCTCCCCCAGTGCTTGCTCCGCCAGCGCCCGGTAATCCCGGGGGCTCATTCCTTTATGACGTTTGAATGCGTTCGAGAACGCGAAAGGACTCTGGTACCCCAACATGTCCGCCACGATCTTTAGCGGGTAATCATAATTCCGCAGCAGTTCCTCGGCGCGCTGCATCCTCAGCTTGACAAGCATCTGTTTCGGACTATCCCCCGTGGATCGATGGCAAGCCCGATAGAAGCTGGAACAGGACATGTTGACGCGTTGCGCCAGCTCGCGTACGCCCCATTGCTTGTCCAATCTGGCACTTACAATGCTCCAGAGTTCCTCCAACTGCCGGCGGGTTCCCCGCTCAAGCGGAGAATCCTCCTCAGCCAGTTCGCGCTCCAGGTACAACACTACCAGTTCGGATAACAGAGTCGTCACGCGCGCCCAATGCAACTCCTGCCCTGTTGAGTTTCAGCGCATTTGGGAGAATTGGTGGGCTTGGGTTAGGGGAGAGTTGGTGAGTCCTGGAGGGCGTAGCCCGCAAGGACTTACCAACGTGCTCGGCTTCATGGTAGGGTGAAAGATCCCGGAAGAATGGAGGCGACCATGAAGCAAGAAGAGGGTGTCAGAACCGTCAGCGCGAAACAGAGCCGGGCTCGCGAAACCATTCGGGAGATCGGGCGCGCCACCCGTCGCAAGTTCAGTGCGGAAGAGAAGGTCCGGATTGTGCTGGAAGGGTTACGAGGCGAGGAATCGCTCTCGGAATTGTGTCGGCGGGAAGGGATAGCGCCCAGCGTCTACTACAAGTGGTCCAAGGCGTTTCTGGAAGCCGGGAAGCAGCGCCTGGTGGGGGACACGAAGCGGAACGCCGACTCCGAAGAGGTC
>JAKPPK010000136.1 GCA_029547385.1 Candidatus Latescibacterota bacterium | reverse complement strand
GGCCGACACCACTGACGTCGAACTGGCACGCGTGTACGCTCAGTTGCTGGACGCCATGGGAAAGAGAAACGAGGCTTTGTCGGTTGCGCACCGGCTCTACACCGCGCGGCCGGGCGACAAGAAAACGGTGGCCCTGTACCTTCAGCTTCTCACTGAAGCCGGCCGTTTTGAAGAGGCTCTTAATGTGGTCAACACCGCGCTGGCGAGCGATCCGAACAACGCCGAATACAACATGCGGGCAGGCGTTCTGTGGATGCAGCGCGCGCAGCAGGATGTTGCTGACTCCACCGCCATCGTGCGTGACCTGGAAACGGCAGCCCCGTATTTCGAGGCAGCGGTGGAAGCAGACACGGCGAACACTGACGCGGCGTACAACCTCGCGGTGTGCTATGCCCGCCTGAACCGCCGCGGTGATGCGATCAACGTCATGAAGCGGTTGCTCAGCGTCAGACCGACCGATTACCAGGCGCGCATACAGCTGGGAACGTTGTACGTCCGTGAGGAGAACCCGGATGCCGCGGAGCAGGAGTTTCTGGCAGTCGTGGAATCGATCGGCGAACCCACGAATGCAGAAGATCGTGCCGTTGCATCTCGCGCGTACCGCTATCTCAGCACCATCTACACATACCGCGGCGCGTTGAAACAGGGTGAAGCAGACCGCTTGCGGGAACGGGCACAGGAGCTCATCAATGAGTCTGCGTTGGCGCGTCAGCGGACTGTCCGTCAGCAGAAGGAACGAGAGGCTCAGGCTCTTCTGCAGCAGGCCGAACCCCTTGCCGCTGAAGCGCAGGCACTGAATCAGCGCAGCGTCGAATATGACCGTTTGAGCAACCAGTACGCAAACTGAGCTGCGAACCAACGAAAAAGAGGGAGGGTTCCCGGCGCGGGTCCCCTCCCTCTGGTTTTTCCCCGTTTCTACTTGGTTCCGTACACCGCCTGCGCCTGGAAGACGCGATCGCCGTCCTCAACGAGCCCATCGGGAGTCAGTTTCCGGTAGAAACAGCTGCGGAAGCCGGTGTGGCAGGCGCCGCCTTTCTGACGGACTTTGAACAGGAGCGCGTCGCCGTCGCAGTCGATCCTCATTTCGACGACCTGTTGTGTGTGGCCGGAGGTCTCCCCCTTCACCCAGAGTTTTCCTCGGCTTCTGCTCCAGTACGTCATGATGCCCGTGCGCAGAGTAGCGTCCAGCGACTCGCGGTTCATGTATGCGAGCATCAGGATTTCTCCGTTGTCGGCGTCCTGAGCGATAGCCGTGACGAGCCCCCGGTCGTCGAATTTCACCTGGTCAAGCATCGTTGTTTCCCGAATCAGTAGAAGAGCGCCGCGGAGAGGAGTGCCCACAGAATACTTGCCGCGGCGAGCGGTTTGTCGTTGAGAATCAGCACTTCGGGCGCGTCCGTCGAGCCGGCGACGTACAGGAGGTAGAGATAGCGGAACACCCCGTACAACACGAAGGGAATAGTAAGCATGAGCTTCTCGGAATGTCCCGAATGAAACGTGAACAGGCAGTACGTGATGAGGGTCATTCCGGCAACAATGACAATCAGGACATCAAGGAATGGTGCCGGGTACTCGCCAAGAATGCGCCGGTGTTTCGCCGCGTTCTCTCCGAGAAGCAGCGCTTCTCCCCGGCGCTTTCCGAGGCTGATGAGCAATGCGAGGCAGAGCGTGCAGAGCAGAATCCACGGTCTTACGGGGACCCCGACAGCAAGGCCTCCCGCTGCCACTCGGAACACGAACCCCGACGCAACGCACATGATGTCGAGCACGACGACTTGCTTCCACCAGAGCGTGTACAGACCGTTCACGGAGACGTATGCCGCTGCAACCGCAAGCAAGCCCGGAGAAACGAAGGCGCACCCGAAGAGACTGCCGGCCAACAATGCGAATCCGACCGCCAACGCGATAGGCACTGGAACCTGTCCCGAGGGGAGAGGCCTGTTCTTCTTGACGGGATGTTCGCGATCCCGTGCCATATCGAAGTAATCGTTGATGATGTAGACGCCGGACGACAGCGCGCAGAACAACAGGACCGCGGCGGACGTCTTGCCGAAGATCTCGGGCACGAATATTTGCCCTGCATAGACCGGAGCAGCGGCGACGAAGACATTCTTCACCCACTGGACCGGTCGAGCAAGGCGAATAATTCCGATGATGAGTTTCCGCATCGGTTAGTTCCGAGAAATTATGCCCGGTGACGCATTGACATCATGTGAGGTGGACTCGTATCATTAATTGGCGAGATAAATAAAAATATCAAAGGACCGATAAATATCACCAACAGGGCGCGGGGATGAAAACCAGCCAGAAGCTTGCCCGTCAGCGGGAGATTGTTCGCCTTGTCCGGGCGCAGACGATCAGAACACAGGCTGAACTGGCGAATGCACTGAGAGAGCGTGCATTCCCCGTCAGCCAACCGACTTTGTCCAAAGATATCGCTGAATTGGGTTTGATCAAAGTGCCTCTCCCCGATTCCGGATACCGCTACCAGCTCCCGACGGAGGGGGGGGTAGAGCATCCCGCCGGGCGTCTGCAGTTTGCGCTGCGCGAGTTCCTCTTTTCGTGGGAGGCCGCAGGGCAACTTATCGTGATGAAAACGGTGGCCGGCCACGCGGCAGGAGTTGCGTGGGCGCTGGATACTGAGAAATGGAGCGACATTCTCGGCACAATTGCGGGAGAGGACACCGTTCTCGTCGTGTGTCGTACACCGGCGGATGCCAACCATGTGCTTCGCCAGCTTCAGCAGGTACTGGAAGGATGAAGAGACAGGTTTCTGTGACGATTTTCGGGGCGTCCGGGTATACTGGCGCAGGGCTTTACGGCCTTTGCCTGCGGCATCCGGGCGTTAATGTGGCGGCTCTTTCAGCGGATCGACACGCGGGCGAACGACTTTCAGCGGTCTTTCCCCGCATGGCGGGGCTGACCGACCGGGTGATGGTGTCGGTGGAGGAAGCAGTGGAGCAGGCGAACGAGGTCGCGTTCCTCTGCCTTCCCCATGAAGCGGCGATGGCTGTTGTGCCGCGACTTCTGGACAAAGGGTGCAAGGTCTTCGATTTAAGCGCCGATTTCAGGATGGATACTCCCGATTCGTATGCCGCGTGGTACAAGGTTTCGCATACTGCCCCGGAGCTACTGGGCGTGAAGGTGTACGGGTTGCCGGAGTTTCATCGTGAGCGGATTCGTGAGGCCAGGCTTATTGCTGTTCCGGGGTGCTATCCCACGTCGGTGCAGATCGGGCTTGCGCCGCTGCTGAAGCATCGCCTTATCGATCCCCGCACGATTATCGTGGACGCGAAATCAGGTGTTTCCGGTGCCGGAAGGAAACTCAGCCAGCGGACACATTACGTTGAAACGAACGAGAACATCGCGCCGTACAATGTGGGCCGATCCCACCGGCACGTTGGTGAAATAGAACAAGAACTGAGCAAATTCGCGGGCGAGGCGGTGCGCGTGGTGTTCTCACCGCACCTGACGCCCATGAACCAGGGCATTCTTTCCACGATGTACGTGGACCTGACACACCCTCTTGGCACATCGGAGCTTCTGGATCTTCTCCGGAGTGAATACTCCGGCGAACGATTCGTTCGCGTGCTGCCTCATCTGCCCGAAACGGCGTTCGTACAGAACACGAACTACGCGGATGTATCAGTGCATGTAGTGCCGGACACCGGACGGGCGATCGTCCTGTGTGCGATTGATAACCTGGTAAAAGGCGCGTACGGTCAGGCACTCCAGTGCATGAACATTGCCTGCGGGTTCGAGGAAGAATGCGGCCTTCCGGTGTAAGAAACGCGCAGCGCGAGGAAAACGATGTTGGCGCTCGTCAAAATAGGTGGTTCGACACTCGACTCCCCGGGGCTGATCGGAGAACTGGCGTTTGACCTCGCGCGTCTCGGCGCGGGACGGACGATCCTCGTTCATGGGGGGGGGAAGGACATAAATCGCGCGCTGGACCGGCTCGGACAACCGACGACGTTTGTCGACGGCCTGCGGGTGACTGACGCCGCGGCAGTAGAGACGGTGGAAGCAGTGCTGTCGGCGCAAGTCAACAAGCGATTGGTGCGTGCGCTGTTGTCAGCCGGGGCACGCGCAGTCGGGATTAGCGGCGTAGACGGTGCTCTACTGCAAGCGCGGCCCTACGGCGATGGGAGGCTCGGGTACGTCGGCGCAATCGAGAAGGTCGACCCTTCGGTGCTTGTTGCCCTTCTGAATGCCGGGCTTCTGCCCGTGGTGTCCCCCATCAGCGTAGGTGGAGACGGGTTGGCGTACAACGTGAACGCGGACCATGCCGCGGCCGACATCGCGATGGCGATGAAGGTGGACGAACTGGTGTTCGTCACTGATGTGCCCGGAGTGCTGGTGGAAGGGCGTACGGTTCCGCTCCTCACTGGAGCTGACGCGGAGAAGTTGATTGCGATCGGACAGATAACCGGTGGCATGATACCTAAAGTGCGATCGTGTGTGGAAGCCGTTCGGCGTGGCGTCGGCCGGGTCCACATTCTTGCCTGGGACGGGGCGGCAACCATCTCTGAACACCTCGCGGGTGTTCGATCTCATGGAACAGTGATAACGGATTGATTCTGGCACCTGTCGCGCCACGGCAGATGCGGATGCTCAGGAGGTTGGTGAAGTGCATGATGATTCGCAGTCGGCGTCCCTCCCGGCGGGGAAAGGCGTTTCCCGGGAAGTGATCCGAAGAAGCAAGGAATTCCTCCTGCAGAACTACGCGCGGGCTGACGTCGTTTTCGAACGCGGTGAAGGGGTCTACCTCTTCGACGCGGAAGGGGAACGCTATCTCGACTGCGTCTCCGGCCTGGCCGTAAACGCGCTTGGTTACGGAGACGCTGATGTCCTGGAGGCATTGCGCGAGCAGAGCCGGAAGCTCATCCATGTCTCGAATCTCTATTACACGATTCCCGCGGCATCGCTCGCAGAAGAGCTGGTTCGGCATTCCTCCGCTGACAGGGTCTTTTTCTGCAATTCGGGAACAGAAGCGAACGAAGCGTGTATCAAGTTTGCGCGTCGGTGGGCCCGGACGCATTATGGGGAGAACAAGACGGGGTTGGTTGCGGCGTTCAGTTCCTTCCATGGAAGAACCATGGGGTCCATCAGCCTTACGGGGCAGGAGAAATACCAGGCCCCGTTCGAACCGCTCGTGCCGGGCATCCGATTTGCCCGGTTCAACGATATCGACCACACAGTTGAACAGATTGACGACAGCACGGCGGCAGTTTTTCTTGAACCCGTGCAGGCAGAAGGCGGAGTGCACCCGGCGACTCAGCAATACCTGAAGGCAGTGCGCTCGGCCTGCGACAGGCACAACGCCCTGCTTGTCTTTGATGAAGTTCAGGTTGGGCTTGGCCGAACGGGAAGGCTTTTCTGCCACGAGCATTACGGAGTTGAACCGGATATGTTAACCCTTGCCAAGCCGCTTGCCGGAGGCTTGCCGATTGGCGCCGCTTTGCTCAAGCAACATGTGGCGGATGCAATCCAGCCCGGGGACCACGCTGCCACGTTCGGTGGTGGGCCGCTCATCTGTGCGGTGGCTCTCGTTGTTTTCCGGAAAATTGCGGACCCGCAGTTCCTGGAAAAGGTAAGGAACAATGCCACGTTGTTTGGAGGAAGGTTGCGGGCGCTCAAGGAACAATATTCCGCTATCCGGGAGATACGCGGGATGGGCATGATATGGGGTGTTCAGTTCGACGAACCGGTAGCGCCGATTGTGGCAGAGTTCAGAAAACGGCATATCCTCGTGTGTGTTGCCGGGCCCAACGTGTTGAGGTTCCTCCCGCCCCTTGTTATCGGAGAAGAGGAACTGAACCACGTCGCCGATGTGTTTGCGGAAATCCTCGAGGCACGGTGATACACGAAAGACTGCTGGTGAATGAAAGGAAAGTGACATGGCGTCTGAAGTAAAAAAGGTGGCTCTGGCGTACTCCGGTGGTCTCGACACGTCGGTAATAATACCCTGGCTGAAAGAGACGTACGGGTGTGAGATTGTTGCCGTAGTGGCGGACCTCGGTCAGGGAGAAGACGAACTTCATGGCATCGAGGAAAAGGCGATTCGAAGCGGAGCCAGTGATTGCGTTGTTCTGGACCTGAAGCAGCAGTTCATCGAGGGGTACATCTGGCCGACACTGAAAGCTGGCGCGATTTACGAGCGCAAGTATCTGCTCGGAACGTCGTTTGCTCGCCCGATTATCGCAAAGGCGCAGGTGCAGGTGGCGCGGGAAACCGGGGCGGACGCTCTGGCGCACGGCGCAACGGGTAAGGGTAACGATCAGGTCCGCTTTGAGGTTACGTATGCAGCGCTTGCTCCCGATCTGAAAGTGATCGCGGCGTGGCGCGATCCTGCCTGGAAGATCCGGTCTCGTGAGGACGCTCTCGATTACGCGGCGGCCCACAATGTTCCGGTCACTGCTTCCCGAAAGAGCATCTACAGCCGCGACCGGAATATCTGGCATCTTTCCCACGAGGGGGGGGCACTGGAAGATCCGTGGCAGGAACCTCCACGAGACGTCTGGGTACTCACGGTTCATCCGGAGGACGCTCCTGATGTTCCTCAGTACGTGGAAATCCAGTTCCAAGCCGGCATCCCTGCAGGAATCAACGGTGTGCGGAAAGACTCAGTGAGCCTGCTCACCGAGTTGAACGCGCTTGGTGCGGCACACGGCGTGGGTCGCTGTGACCTCGTGGAAAACCGGCTCGTGGGAATGAAATCACGCGGGGTGTACGAAACACCCGGAGGAACGATCATCTACGCCGCGCACAGGGAGTTGGAGAGCCTCGTGCTCGACCGGGAAACCCTGCATTACAAGGATATCATCGCCCAACGGTACGCGGAACTCGTCTATTACGGGAAATGGTTTACCCCGCTGCGCGAGGCGATTGATGCGTTCGTAGATGCGACTCAGCGTGACATGAACGGTACGGTGCGGATGAAGCTGTACAAGGGTAGCTGCACCGTCGCGGGAGTTCAGAGTGAGAACTCGCTGTACGACGAAGCGCTTGCGACGTTTGGCGCGTCTTCTTATCAACAAAGCGACGCGACCGGTTTCCTGAAGCTGTTTTCTCTTCCCGAGAGAACGATCGCCATGTTGAAACAGAGAAAAGGGTGAACGGCTTCGTATGACCACAGGGAAGCTCTGGGACGGGCGGTTTTCGCGCGCGACCGATCAAGTCATGGAAGAGTTCAACGCTTCCATCGGATTTGACATTCGCCTCTGGGAAGCGGATATCGAGGGTAATCTTGCTCAGGCGGATGCGCTGCGACAGTGCGGCATCCTGACAAGCGAGGAATGGTCCGCCATAGTTCTGGGTTTGCAGCAGGTGCGACAGGAGCTGGCAGGCGGGAGCTACCGCCCGGGACCGGATACCGAAGACATCCACATGGCGGTCGAACGGCGGCTGATAGAAATCGTCGGCCCCGTGGGGGGCAAAATCCACACGGGCAGGAGCCGGAACGATCAGGTCGCACTCGATGTGCGCCTGTACCTCCGTCGTGCGGTAGGAACGCTGACTGAACTTGTGTCACAGCTTCAGGCCGTCGTCCTGAAACGCGCGGAAGCCGAAGTGGACGCCTTTCTCCCCGGTTACACTCATCTCCAGCCGGCACAACCGGTACGGCTCGCGCATTATCTGCTGGCGTTTTTCTGGATGTTGGACCGGGACAAAGGGAGGTTGAGGGATGCACTCCGGCGGGCGGACGAGATGCCGCTCGGATCAGGGGCACTTGCGGGGACGGCTTTCCCGATTGACAGGGAGTTTGTCGCCCGCCGTCTCGGTTTTGCGCGCCCCACGCGAAACAGCATGGATGCAGTCAGCAGCCGCGATCATCTGACGGAAACGGTTTCCGCGATCGCCATCCTGATGACCAACCTCAGCCGACTGGCGGAGGACTGGGTGGTGTGGTCGAGTCCCGCATTCGGTTTTGTCGAGCTCGACGACGCGTACGCAACCGGCAGCAGCATGATGCCGCAGAAGAAGAATCCGGATTCTCTCGAACTCGTTCGGGGGAAATCAGGACGGGTATTCGGGGATCTGATGGCGCTTGTGACCATCCAGAAGGGTCTCGCGTTCACGTATGGTAAGGACCTCCAGGAGGACAAAGAGCCGCTTTTCGATGCCCTGGAAACGGCCGATATCTGCCTCCGAGTCCTGAAAGGCGTGGTGGAGACAGCAGTTTTCAACCACGAAAGAATGCGTGCGGCAATCGAACCGGGAATGTATGCAACCGACCTTGCCGATGTGCTTGTGAGACGGGGGCTGCCGTTTCGAGATGCACATCGCGTTGTGGGTGAGTTGGTGGGAAAGGCCATTGCGCGCGGGTGCAGCCTGGTGGAACTCCCGTGGGAGGAGTTCGCTCAGGCAAGTCCGCTGTTCAAGCGAGAGGACGTTTCTACGCTCTCACCGGCCGCAAGCACGGACAGAAGGAACCTTTTCGGGGGCACGGGTCGCAACGCGGTGGTGCAGCAACTGGCTCTCGCCCGGGCCAGTCTGAAGGAGTGAACGGCAAGATGCTTCGTGCAGCGCGGATATCCGACGTCGCAGAGATGGCGCAATTCATAAACAGTTTCGCACAACGAAACCTTATGTTGCCGCGGCCACTGAACCGGATGTATGAAAACCTCAGAGACTACGTGGTGGTGGAAGAGGACGGCAAAGTCGTCGGGTGCGGAGCTCTTCACATTCTCTGGTACGACCTTGCCGAAATCCGATCCGTCGCGGTTCGGGAAGGGTTTCAGCACCGGGGTTACGGGAAGGCCATCTTGAACAGCCTGCTGGACGATGCGCGGAAACTTGGCGTCCATCAGGTTTTCATGCTTGTTCTTCCGGATGGCGCCATGGCGAGACTCGCCCGCAAATCAGGATTTCGCGAAGTGAGCAAAGACGAACTGCCCCACAAGGTATGGAGCGATTGCCTCAACTGCCCGAAGTTTACAGAATGTGACGAAATTGCCCTTATTGCGGAGGTGGGGCCGAAGATTGAGTCACCCCATCAGTGGAGTTCTGTCATGAGTGCCTACGTGCGCCGTGGCGGAGACGCCGACTCGGTGGCGATCCCCCTCGATATCCCGAAGCCCAGTCCGGAGAAAACCAGATAAATGCGGCGTGGCGTGAGGACCCCGCCCAAGGGGAAGCGCCTCGCGTCACCCCGTCATCCATAGCGCCAACACGATCCAAAGCCGCGTAAGTGCCAGCGTGATCAACGTCACCGGTACGCCGACCCTGGCGTGCACGGCAAACGAGACGTGGACTCCCTGTTGCTCCGCCTGTTCTACGACGATGAGATTGGCAATACTCCCCACAAGGATCAGGTTTCCGGCCAGTGTACTCGTAAGCGCGAGCACGTACCACGGGACCGGATTTCCTTGCGGGAGCTGCCCGATCAGCAACATTACTGCGGGAACATTGCTGACCAGATTGCTGAGAACAACGGCCACTGTGCCAAGCACGGGTAGGGAGCCAACGCTGATCCCGTACTCCTTCAGCGCAGCCACGGCGGCAGCGGGGAACCCACCCGCCTCGATGCCGTGGACGACAATGAAAAGCGCGCAGAACAGCGTGATGAGATGCCAGTCCACGAAACCGAGGATGGCACGAGAATGTATCTTCCGGCTCGCGAGCAGGAGCGCGGCGGCGGCGAGGCCGCTCACTTCGCGCGGAATCGACGTGAAAAACGCCGCAACGAGGACGATCGTCACGATGATCCCCTTGAGAGTCTGATGCGCGTCCAGCTCCCCTCCGAAGTCGGGGGGGCCTTCCAGAGATTCAGGCGGATTCGGGCTGCCGGCGCCATGGTGTTGACCGTCGGCGAGAAACTCACGCGGGAACGACAGGAGACACACTCCAAAAACCACGAGCAAGCCCGCTAATGACGGCGGGGCGCACCAGAAAAGGAACGCATCGAAATCGAGCCGGCCGACCTGACCGATCAGCATGTTCTGAGGGTTTCCAATGATCGTCGCTGCAGATCCGATGTTGCTCGCGCAAGCCAGTGCCAGTAAATACGGTACCGGGTTCAGCCCCGCTCGTTGAAGGGCGATGCACAGGACGGGCGTAAAAGCAAGGCAGACGATGTCGTTGGCAACCAGCGCGGAGAGAACGGCCGTGACGGAAATCAGCGCAGCGAGCAGAAGCACCGGCCTCCGCGCTAGCCTCGCGACACGTCCGGCGACCCAGGTGTAGAAGCCACCAAGCCTGAACTGCGCTGAGACTACCATCAGCGCGTAAAGAAGGAGGATCGTGGGAAAATCCACCGCGTCGAGTGCTTCTTTGACGGTGATCTGCCCGACGAGTACCATGCCGATGGCGCCCATCAAGGCTATCCCGGTCCTGTCGATCTGCAGGCCGGGTACCCTCCCGACGGCAACGCCGATATACGTTGCCGCGAAGATGACAAGCGTCGGCCACTGTTCCACGGGCAGACCTCTGTGAGGTGTTCCATGAGTGAGGGAATCCTCAATGTAGCGAAACCGGCGTTCAGACGTCCACCCGGCACATGCGAATGCGTGCACGCGTGTACACGTACGCATAGTTGCACTAGAGGAAGCCGTTCAGATATATTCAGGTACGGCTCAACCGCCGGCGTGGCGGCTGGGTCGTTTTTTCGTTTCTGCGTGGAGGTGACTCCGCCGCGCGGTTTTGCAGGCGTTTGAAGGCATCTCTCCGGGGCAACGCCTCGTTCAGGGTGATCTGAGAAAAGGATAGCGCCATGTCGGTAACTGTTGCCGTGGGAACTCACTGGGGCGACGAAGGGAAAGCAAAGGTCGTTGATTTCCTCACGGAGAAGAACGACATCGTTGTCCGTTTTCAAGGCGGAGCGAATGCGGGGCATACGGTGATTGCGGACGGAGAGACGTGGATCTTCCACCAGATTCCTGCCGGAATCCTGCATCCCGGAAAGGTGTGCGTGGTGGGCAACGGCGTTGTGTTGGACCCGTTGGCCTTCCTTGAGGAGCTTGACCATGTCCGCGGACGGGGCGTTTCGGTGGAGGGACGCCTGTGGATCAGCGACCGCGCGCACCTCGTGATGCCGTACCACAAGCAACTCGAGGGTATTCAGGAGGCGGCTCGAGGGACCGGCGCCATCGGGACCACGAAGCGCGGAATCGGTCCGACCTATTATGACAAAATTTCCCGTGAACACGGACTTCGCGCGGGGGACCTCCTTGATGCGATGGGGTTCCGTGCGCGTCTGCGGAAAATTGTGGCGGACAAAAACGAGGTGTTCACCAGGGTGTATGGCGCAGAGCCGGTGAATGCCGACGCAGTGGCTGATGAATACCTCGGATACGCGGAGCAGATGAGGCCGTTCATCGCGGATACCGCGACGATCCTGCACGCAGCCCAGAACGCAGGCAAAGCGATCCTATGTGAAGGGGCCCAGGGTACCCTTCTCGACATTGATCACGGTACCTACCCCTTTGTGACGAGCTCGAACACATCGGCGGGTGGTGCGTGCACGGGCACGGGGATTGGCCCGACCGCGATTTCGGAAGTCATAGGCATTGTAAAGGCGTATACGAGTCGCGTGGGTAACGGTCCCTTCCCGACCGAGTTCGAATGCGAGATGGGAAACCGGATGCGCGAGCTCTGGAATGAGTACGGAGCAACAACGCGGCGCCCACGTCGTTGTGGCTGGCTGGACGGAGTCATCCTTGAGTATTCAGCGCGTATCAACGGGTTGACCGGCCTCGCAGTGACGGCGCTGGACCGCTTGGACGCTCTTTCGGAGTTACGCATCTGCCGGGAGTATGTTCTTGACGGAACACCTCTGCACACGGTTCCTGCGCGCACGGAGGACTTCGACCGTGTGAAGGCGGTGTATGACACGTTGCCCGGCTGGGAAACCGACACTACTTCCGCACGGTGTTTCGAGGAACTCCCGGAAAACGCCAGGCGTTACATCCGGCGGATTGAAGAGATCGCGGGTGTTCCGGTCCGTTATGTGGGAATTGGCCCGGAACGGGATCAGATGATTGTAGTGCGGTCGCAGACTGTGTGAACGGGGAGAATCCCAGGTATGCACACCGAGGCGTCGGAACGTATGAAAACGAGCGTGGCCTCGAACTGGCTGTGTTGTGTCGTTCTGGCCGGTTTTGTATGCTCGTGCGGCTCGTCTTTCCGTTTTCCGGCGGAAGTGGTTCGGCTGGTTCTGCCCCGGACAGGAAGTGAGATTGTGGGCGAGGTCCAGTTGCCGGCGCGGAGGACGTTTGCGCCGGTGCCGCTTGTAGTTCTCGTTGATGACGGACCGCCAATAGATATCGATCCCCGCAGGACACAAGCCAATCAGATTCAACAACTGCAGGCCGCACTTGTTTCCAATGGATACGCCGTGTGGAGGCCTCTGCGCGACGCGTGGCCTTCCGATAGTCTCGTAGTTCGGTGCCCTGACAAACTGACCTCGCAAGTACTGCTCGGGTTTCTAAGCGCGCGAAATATCCGGGGAATCGATACGGCCAGGGTGGTGTTCCTCGGGTTCGGTCAGGGCGGGGTTATCGCGGCACTGGCCGCCGAGCGTTCCGCGGGCCGTGTGCACGCGCTCGGACTGGTGAACACACCGGCTCGTTCGGTGGACAGGACGCTTCTCTCCGGAACGTTCCGCGATTCGGTGAACCTCCGCCGGTTGGAGCAGTTTTTCGATGATATCTGGACCGATAAGTACAACGACTCGGATTTCGTAATGAACGGCCGTGTGGAATGCTGGCGATCCTGGGTTGTGCTCTCGGGCGAAATGACCGACCGCGTGGCGAGGCTCAGTGTTCCGACGCTGGCCGTGCAGGGCACTGCGGACAGTTTGTTGCCCTTGCTGGACATTGAACGGTTTCGACGAGCGATAGGGCGACGGCAGCTTTCTCAGGTCCACACGGCTGTGGGGCTCCGACACGATCTGCGCGACGAGATTCCGGATCCCGGTCAAGACAAAAAGGCTATCAGCCCACGATTTGTGTCCATCGTTCTTGAATGGTTGAAACTTGTGGCACCGCCTGCCGGGTGAGAGATCGTCTTTGACGAATAAAGACGTGCTCCAGGATCCGACGGACTCACGTTATTTGCTTTGCAGCACAATCAGCAGCTGGTTCACAGAGGCAACCTTGCGTTTGTGAACAGCGTTCGTTCCCATCGATACACGAGAAAGGTGATACGCCATGAGCATGATCGAGAGTGTTCATGCCCGCCAGATTCTGGACTCGCGCGGCAACCCGACCGTCGAAGTTGAAGTGGTACTTGAAGACGGTTCGTTCGGCCGTGCGGCAGTGCCATCGGGCGCTTCCACGGGAGCATTTGAGGCTTTGGAACTGCGCGACGGCGAGGCTGCGTACGGCGGCAAGGGCGTTTTGAAGGCGGTCAAAAATGTCAACGAGACGATTGCGCCTGAAATCGAAGGACTTGACGCCACCGATCAGGTGGAAATCGACGAACTCATGATCAAACTCGATGGTACTCCGGATAAGAGCAATCTGGGAGCGAACGCCATTCTTGGCGTTTCTCTCGCCGTGGCAAAGGCAGCGGCGGAAACCTGCGGCCTGCCACTCTACCAGTATCTCGGTGGACCGTCCGCTCGAGTTCTCCCGGTGCCCATGATGAACATCCTGAACGGCGGGAAACACGCCGTCGACTCGACGGACCTTCAGGAGTTTATGGTGATGCCGGTGGGCGCTCCTACGTTCAGTGAGGCGCTCCGGTGGTGCGCTGAGACGTACCAGGCTCTCAAAAAGGTGCTCAGCGCGAAGAAGTACAACGTGTCCATAGGCGATGAGGGCGGATTTGCCCCTTCGCTGAAGTCGAACGAAGAAGCCATCGAAGTGATTCTACAGGCAATCGAAAAAGCGGGTTACAAGCCCGGCGATGACATCATGATTGCCCTTGACCCCGCTGCCAGCGAGATCTTTGAAGACGGGAAATACGTTCTCGCCAAAGAGGGCAGGACGCTTTCCGCGCCGGAAATGGTGGACTTTTACGAGCGCTGGGTTGCCAAATACCCCATCATCTCAATAGAGGACGGGATGGCTGAGGACGACTGGGAGGGTTGGGCACTTCTCACGGAACGTTTGACCGACAAGATCCAGATTGTCGGCGACGATCTTTTCGTCACGAATACGGAGAGGTTGCAGAAGGGGATCGACGAAGAGGTCGCGAATTCAATTCTGATAAAACTCAATCAGATCGGGTCGCTTACCGAGACGCTCGCAGCGATCGAGATGGCCAAATGCGCATCGTACACAGCGGTGGTGAGCCATCGATCGGGCGAGACCGAGGATACCACGATTGCGGATCTGGTGGTGGCTACCAATGCCGGTCAGATCAAAACCGGCGCGCCCTGCAGAACTGATCGCGTAGCGAAGTACAATCAACTCATCCGGATCGAAGAAGCGCTGGGAAGCGTTGCCAAGTTTGCCGGGAGAAGCGCGTTCTACAGCATCGGTTAAATCGCGAACTGAGTATTGTTCTGGAGCAAAGGAGAGGAGCGCGTTGTGCTCCTCTCCTTTTTATGGGCTCAGTTCCCCAGAACACGCCGCAGGCGCCGGGCGTACGTCGTATCGGCCACCGCGAGGCTTTCGTATTGCGCGTGAGCGGCTACCCACTGGCGCTGAAACGCGTACGCCAGTCCCAGGCCGTACCGCGCCTGAGCATTTTCCGGGTGGGAATCGAGCACGCGACGGAAGTCCCCCGCAGCACGGGAATACTCGTTTCGCCGCAGAAACAGGAACCCCCGTTCCACTCCCGCGTCCGCGTAATCCGGGTGAGTTGCGAGCGCGGAATCGAGCTGGGCCAGCGCTTCGCCGAACCGTTCGGCCTTTCGGAAAAGAACAGCCAGTCCGTATCGCGCGGTTGGATGGTCGGGGTGGTCGCGAAGCACGCGGTAGTACTCGCCTTCGGCAAGGTCAGGCCTCCCTTGCAGGTCGTAGGTGTACGCGAGATTGAACCTTGCCTCGGTGTATCCCGGGTTAATGCCCAGTGCGGCGATGAAGGCCGCCGTTGCGTCAATGTAACGAGCCTGAGCGAGGAATACGAGGCCGAGGTTGCTGTATACATCGATCTGCCTCGGCGCAAGGCGCAGCGATCGTTTGAAGGCGCGCTCGGCTGCCGAATAATCACGGATCCGGTAATTTGCGAGTCCAAGTCCGTTCCATGCTTTGGAGGAATCCGGCCAGAAAACGGTCGCGGCCTCAAATGCCTTCCGGGCGGCGATGAATGAAGCCTGGGCATATTCGGCGGTTCCGATCGAAAAGAGGAGGCCCCCGCAAGAAGTGTCCGGGAACACCGAGGCACGGGAAGCGGCTACGATCTCCGGGGAGCTTCCGATTTCCGACAGCGTGTCCAGACAATCCGAAGTGGCAATCGAGCAACTGGCACACAACAGCATCAAAGCACCGAGAAGAAGTGGCATCTTCCCTCCCTAATCACATCAGAGCCGGCCTTTGCACAAATAGTACGCAAGTCATGTGTTGCGGCAACAGGGAGTGCGACCGAATGTTTTGGAACAAGACTTTGGTTACGTTCTTTTGGCGTCAAGTTCTCGAAAAAACCGGAGTGACAGAATGCCGGCCGGGATAAAAATCATAACGAAAAACCGCAAAGCGTTTCACGATTACTCCATTCTTGAGACAACCGAGGCGGGAATTGCTCTGGTGGGGACGGAAGTGAAGTCGCTCCGGCTGGGCAATGTGAACCTGAAGGACAGCTACGCCCGCGTGGAACGTGGCGAGGTCGTTCTTTGCGGGCTGCATATCAGCCCGTACGATCACGGGAACCGGTATAACCATGACCCCGAACGTCCTCGCAAGCTCCTTCTCCACCGACGTGAGATCGGACGCTTGAAGGGTCGTTCAGAGGAAAAAGGCTTGACACTCGTGCCGCTGTCGTTGTATTTCAAAGGCGGCAGGGTAAAAGTGGAACTGGGCCTCGCAAAAGGAAAGCAGATCCACGACAAGAGGGAAACGCTTCGAAGACGGGAAATAGAGATGGACATGGAACAGGCAATACGTCGGCAAAGCCGCGAGCAACTGGAGTGATCAGGAAATGGACGGGCGCGAAAAGCCAAAGTACATCGTACGGACAACCGAGGGTTTGGACGAGGTGAGGTCCACCTGCGGCTTCCGGAAATCGATTTTCACGGAGGACGATGGCGCCGGTTTCTCGGTCTCCCTTCTTCGAATCTCCGATTCGAAGAAGCACTACCACCGTGCCACGTGGGAAACATACTACGTGCTGGAAGGTGAAGGGGAGCTGGAGCTTGACGGGGAGATGATCGCCCTCTCGCAGGGAACCGCGGTACTGATTCGTCCCGGCGTGCGGCACACCGCACGCGGGAACGTGATCGCTCTCATTATGGGGGCGCCTCCGTTTCGCACGGACGACATGTTTTTCGATTAGCACGTTCGCGGGGAAGTGTGCAGTGCACGAGGCGATGTTCTACGAGCGCCTTGCGGGCAACTCTGTTCGTTGCCAGTTGTGCCACCAGCAGTGTGTGATAGCGGACCGGCATCACGGATTATGCGGAGTCCGTGAAAACCACGGTGGCACCCTTTATTCCGTCAACTATGGCCGCGTGATCGCGGCGCACGTCGACCCCATCGAAAAGAAGCCGTTGTTCCATTTCTGCCCCGGGTCCCGTGCATTTTCTGTGGCGACCGCAGGATGCAACTTTCGGTGTGCCTTCTGTCAGAACTGGGATATCTCGCAGGCGAGCAAGGGGGAGAATCGTTCCATTGGTGGCCATTACACCGAACCACAAGCTGCAGTGGAGGCCGCGCTACGCACATCATCTCGCGTGATCGCTTTCACGTACACGGAACCAACAGTGTTCTATGAATGGGCTCTGGATGTGGCACGGGCGGCGGCGGAGAAGGACCTCAAGACTGCGTTCGTCACAAATGGGTATATCAGGGCAGATCCGCTTGATTCCATACAACCGTTCCTCCACGCGGCAAACGTGGACCTAAAGGCATTCAGAGACGAATCGTACCGCCGCGTGATGGGAGCCGCTCTTCAACCCGTGCTCGACACCCTGATTCGTATGAAGAGACTGGGCATCTGGGTTGAGGTTACCACACTCGTGGTCACGGATTTGAATGATTCGGAGGACGAGCTTCGAGACATCGCGCGCTTCATTTCAAGTGAACTTGGCCCGGAAACTCCGTGGCACGTAAGCCGATTCCATCCGGATTTTCGGTACACAAACGTGCCACCCACGAATCCGCATGTACTGAAGCGGGCGCATGAGTTGGGGCAAGAAGAAGGCCTTCATTACGTGTACGTAGGTAATCTGCCGGGAACGGATGGGGAGAACACCCGGTGCCACAAGTGCGGCAATCTTCTGGTAAATCGGATCGGATTCCATGTCGTGGAGAACCGGATCGCGACTGGTAGCACCTGCCCTCAATGCGGAGAGCGCGTTGCCGGCGTCGGGATGGAAGTAGTCTCTCAGCGGGGGAATTCGAGCGCCGGTACCCGTTGATTTCGTGCCGCTTATCCGTCCTGCAAAATCTCTTCCAGCGACACGATGCGTTGTTCCTTGTGTGAGATGATCGCAGCGTCAACTACGGCGAGAGCAAGTATGCCCGCTGTGGCGTCGGTTTCCGGCTGTGCTCCGGATTCTATGCAAGCCGCAAACTCACTGATTTCCTCCAGCTGCGTGTCGTTTCTCGGGAATGGTGTGGACACAACTCCGTGGGGCTCGCGCGTGGTCTTGTCAAGCCGCTCCCATTCGGCGTATACGTTTGCCTCCGATCCGTACGCCGCCACGAAGTTCGTCCCGGCAACCACATAATGACTGTGCAGCGTTGCCAGCACACCGTTTTCGTACTCCACGAGGGTAACCGTCACGTCGTCATTCTGTTTCATGATTCTGGAGGACATGAATGAACTGACGCGGACGGGCGCCCCGGCGAAGTAATTCATCGTGTCGACGCAGTGAACCCCGAGCTGCATCAAAGGTACGGCGGGACAAGTTTCCCGGCAGTAACGCCACGCGTCAGGCGAGACACCCAGGCCGCCGGCGTGGGAGAAGTTCGCCTCCATGGCAACCACCGTCCCGAGTTCTCCGCGGTCGATCATGTGCTTGACCGTTCGAAATGTCTGCGCGCGACGCGTATTGTGTCCCACCATCAGGATCCGCCCGGCTGCCGCCGCATAGCGCCGCATTCCCATGCCGTCCTTCACGCTGTTCGCGATGGGCTTCTCCACGTATACGTGTTTTCCGGCGTCCACGGCGGCTTCGAGCATCCTCCTGTGGAGAGGGTTGGGAACAACCAGGATAACGCCCTGCAAGGAGTCATCGCGCAGCATCTCCTCGTACGACGCTGCCACCTTCGCCCCGGTTTTCTCGGCTGCCGATCGTGCCCTCTCGGGGTCGACATCATAGACGACCGCGAGCCTCACGTTTTTCGCTTCATGTGCGGCCCGGAGGATCGTCGCACCGTACCCACCCACACCAACCATCCCGATATCAGCCATGTGCCTGGCACCTCGTCTGCGATGAATGAACAAGCGGAGGAGACGTGTGTCCCCTCCGCGTAAGGTAGGAATTGCCGGACCG
Organism: Candidatus Latescibacterota bacterium; assembly: GCA_029547385.1. GTDB lineage: Bacteria > Latescibacterota > MWCZ01 > MWCZ01 > MWCZ01 > MWCZ01. The sequence continues at coordinate 13,098 of JAKPPK010000136.1, read as the reverse complement.
GACAGCAAGCGCGCTGGACGATTTACACCATTAGGTCTTTGAAGAGGTCGGTGCTCAGATACCGTTCTCCGAACGAGGGCAATATGACGACTATCATTTTGCCGGAATTCTCTTCCCGCTTTGCCACGGCACGTGCGGCAAAAAGGGCCGCGCCCGAGGAAATCCCGACGAGGAGGCCCTCCTCCCGTGCCGCCCGGCGCGCCATTGCCATCGCGTCGTCGTTCTCCACCGGGATGATCTCGTCAACAATCTGCACATTGAGATTGTCCGGTACGAAACCGGCTCCGATTCCCTGTATTTTGTGAGGTCCTGCGGTGCCTCCAGAAAGAACTGGAGACGCCGCAGGCTCAACGGCCACGGTGCGGAAGGATGGCTTTCGAGTCTTGATTACCTCCGAGATGCCGGTGATGGTACCACCCGTGCCTACGCCCGCGACCAGAATGTCCACTTTGCCGTCAGTGTCACGCCAGATTTCCTCTGCGGTCGTCCTCCGGTGTATTTCCGGGTTTGCAGGATTTGAGAACTGCTGCGGTACGAACGCGTGTGGTGTTTCCTTTGCCAGTTCCTCGGCTTTCTTGATCGCCCCTTTCATGCCTTCTGCGGCCGGGGTAAGAACTACTTCCGCGCCCAGAGCCCGCAGAAGCGCGCGGCGTTCCATGCTCATGCTTTCAGGCATGGTGAGGATGAGACGATACCCTTTTGCGGCACACACGAACGCGAGGGCGATGCCCGTGTTTCCAGATGTCGGTTCAATCAGCACCGTGTCCTTGGTGATTTTGCCAGCTTTCTCGCCAGCTTCAATCATTGCTGCACCGATTCGATCTTTCACGCTCGCCAGAGGGTTGAACGCTTCGACCTTGGCTACCACCTCGGCAGCAGCTCCATCCATAATGCGATTGATCCGGACAAGCGGCGTGTTGCCAATCGTTTCGATGATGTTCGCGTAAATCCGCCCCATCTGGGTACCTCCGCAATGTGGAAAACGACCGTGACCACGTATTGGGAATCAACAAATCCGGGCTTCTTACGGTTCCCGCGAGCCTGTCAACTTTTCTTTGGCCCGCACACAACGTATTCTTTTGCAATGCCGTTGGCGCATGAACCAACGCTGCGGTTCCAGTGTTTTTCATCTTGCGCATTTTGCGACTCCACGCAGGAGTACCGAAACACACACGGGTGGACTCGAAGAGATGGGTATCGAAATGAAGAACCTTTTCAGACGTGCAGGTTTGACTTCCATCGCAGTTGCCATCGTTATTGCCGCAGCAGCGGCCGGGTGCTCCAAAAAGGAGAGTGACCAGACCGCCAGCACTGAAATCAGCAGCGAGACATCGGCCCCGCGATTTGTAAGCATGAATGCCCCTGCGCCGGATTTTACACTGAAGAACCGCATTACCGGAGCAGATGTGAAATTGAGCAACTACCGCGGTCGAGTAGTCATGGTGAACTTCTGGGCGCCCTGGTGCCCGCCGTGCCGTGAGGAATTGCCGGACCTTGTGGGGCTTTACGAAGCGAACCGAGGCAAAGGATTTGAACTCCTCGGCGTATTTGTGAGTGGAGACCCTGGTGAAGTCGACCAGATGGTTCGTCAACACGGAATCGACTACCCGGTTCTTACCGGCGATGAAAGCGTGGCACGCGCATGGTTGGTCAACGGAATCCCGACGACGTACATCATTGACAGAGAGGGAGTCGTGCGCGTCCAGTACGTCGGTGCGCAGCCGCGTGCGGTGTTTGAACAGGATGTGACCAGATTGTTGAACAACTGAACGGGAGCCAGGAGGGACAGATGCCAACGCTTTTCTCACGAATCGCTGCTGGCGAAATACCGGCAACCATCGTAGCCCGAACGTCTGACTGCATTGCCATCGAGGATATCAACCCCCAGGCGCCGGTGCACGTGCTGATCATTCCATTGAAGGAGATACCGTCGGTGAATTCGCTGGTGGCAGAGGACGAAGCCCTTGTCGGCAAAATGGTCCTTCTCGCCAGGGAAATCGCAGCTCAGCGGGGGCTTCAAGAAGGGGGATACCGGCTGGTCTTCAACTGCGGGCCGGACGCAGGCCAGACGGTGGATCACCTGCATCTCCATCTTCTCGGCGGGCGCTCATTTGGCTGGCCGCCCGGCTGAACGGCCGACCCCGGGTGCTGCCGTGCCATTCCAGCCTGTCAGAAGACTTTGAGGTCGATAGGGTCGGGCATGAAACACGCTACAAGGATGGCAGCGCACAGATAACCCAGAATGCGCCTCTTCCTGTCAACAGGTGTGTACGAATCAAGCGGAGGTGGATGCGTCTGCCCGAAGATTCCCGCCATCAGGGCAAAAAGAATCCAGACGGGCGACACAAGGATGAGGGCGATCAAAGCGGCGGTGACGAGGCGCACGACAAGGCGATAGTGTTTCTGGTGGAGCGCGTAGAGTACGTGCCCGCCGTCTAGCTGCCCGATAGGAAGAAGGTTCAGCGCGGTAACGAAAAAGCCCACCCACCCGGCGCGGGCAAGGGGATGGAGGAACACGTCGTACCCCGCGGGAACCGGCCCGAGTATCGCGTACCTCAGTGCGGAAAAAAGCAGCGAATCGCCAAACACGTACAAGCCGGTACCTGCCGGAAGCCGGTCAGGAACAACCTCAATCGTTGAAAAATGGAGCCCGACCACCACCACTACGAGTGACACCACCATTCCGGAGATTGGACCGGTTGCGCCGATATCCAGAAGGGCACGCTTGCTCGGGACGGGGCTTTTCATGGAAATCACGGCGCCAAGCGTTCCGAGCGGGGATTCAATTACGCCCGGAATGTCCGGGAATGGGAGAAAAAAGGGAGGAGTCGCCCGCACGCGCCACCTGAGTGACATGATGTAGTGCCCCATCTCATGCGCGAGGAGGATTGCCATCAATCCGATGCTGTAATACCATCCGGCCGCGCGATAGCATGTCCATGCGGTAAGACCAAATAGAAGGCCATGCAGCCACCACTTAGGCCGATCCCGTTTGAGACGCTTCGGTGTGTCTGCATCAAACGTGGGAGCCGCCTCATCGAAAACAGGCTCCCAGATGGCGTCGGTGACGTCTTCCCGCAGTTCGCGCCGATCGGGCGATTGCATAACAACGCGCCCTTCTTCCCCGTTGACTAGTCAAAACGCGGGAGGTAGTCCCGCTGCAAGGACAGCATGTCATCCAGCATTCGTTCCGCCGCGGACACACTGTTCACCACCGGGTCGAGCAACAGCGCCTGAAGCAACAGCCTGCGGGATTTCGTCCGGTACGCTTCGGTCACCAGTTCCACGATCGTTGTCTGGGCCCGCATATAGCTGGCGAACGGTTCCGGAATGGCTCCGACGTGAAACGGCGTGATACCTTCACGACCGATGGTTGCCGGCACTTCGACAACCGCTGTTCGCGGCAGGTTCTCCACGTAAGCTTCTGTGTTCAACACATTGACCGCCGGTCGGGAGGATTTTCTGTCGAGTTCCATGTCGCAGATTGCAGGAACGGTAAGTTCCCCTGATGTTCGAAGAATCTCCGCATCAAGGGGCACTTTGCCCGATGCGTAGTCCTCTAGCGCCGGTGGCCCCCCGGTCGGTGGCACGGGAGGAACTGGTTTTGATTCCCACCCGTAGGGCCATTTGACACCGCTGAACTCGGTGCCGAAGGACAGATACTCGCCGATATGGTCATCGGACGGGAAGGTGATCACCCCGAACACTTCCGCGATTTTGCGGAACAGCGGCGGCGCATTCCGATCCGATGCGGCCCGTTGGATCACATGGGGCAGCAGATCAGCACCGGTGTTTCTGTCACAAAGTCTCAGAACGCAGTAGAAGTGGTTGATTCCGGCTGATACTACTTCCAGATCATCGAGCGGGCGATTGAGTATCCGGGTCAGGTACTCAAGGACGGTGAACACTCCGTGGCAGAACCCGGCGCCTTTTACGTTGGTCAGATGTTTCATTGCATGCAGGACACGGGATTCCGGGTTGGTGAAATTGAACAGCCACGCGTTCGGACAAAGCTCTTCCATGTCGTGACAGATCGGGATGATCAATTCAAAGCTCCGCAACGCGTGGAACACCGCGCCCGGTCCTCCGTTCTCGCCCAGACAGTGTCGGAAGCCATAGGCCAGCGGAACGCGGAAGTCCTGTTCCCAGAGCTTTGCACGCTCCCGGGCAACGGCAAGCATCACATAGTCGGCTCCGGACAGGGCTGCGCGGCGATTACCAGTGGCCGTAACGATCACGTCGCTCCCGATGTGCGCTTTCACACGCTCCGCGAAGCGCGTCATTGTGTCGAGGGCTGCCTGACGCACGTCTACGAGACAGAGCTCAACGTGTTTTCCCTGCAATTCCGCGGCAGACAGCACGTCAACCACCTGACCGCGACCGAACGAGGCGCTTCCTGCACCGATGAGAACGATTTTCAACGGAGAACCTCCACATCGGGGAGTTTGCCGACATCTGGCACGTCAGCCAGGTACACGTTTCCGTAACCCGACATGTCGCTTGTGAAAAGCACCTGTGTGCCCGCGGGGTTGAACCTCGGGTGCACATGGAGCTGCTGGATGTGGCTGCTGCAACGGTGGCGGCATAGAACCCGCGGCGGCCTGAAACCCTGGTCCTCGAGTCGCCAGATGCGAACCACGTCGCCGGCATCTCCGACGACCAACCGGAAGTCGTTGGAGTGAACGTGGCCTGTCTCGTACGGGAAGGCGTACTCGACGCAGTTCTGATTATCGAATCGAATCACGCCCATACACTTGTTGCCGTCGGGGAGAGAACCGTGGTAAGCAACATGCACGCCGTTGGCAAGCCAGTGTTCGTGCCCCACTGCTTCGCCTTCCACCCTGCGGGGGCGTATCTTCCACACGCAGCCCGATTCGAGGTCCAAGCCCCATATCCGGCAGTCTACAAGCTCCCAGGGGCCTTCGTGGCAGAACGTGATGAGGTTGGACTGGGTGGGCGATGCGTTGGTATGCCCGATCCAGTAGCGTTCCTCCCACACGGTGTCAGATCGGGAACCGTCGGTTGCGATGGCGATGATTCTGCTCAACGGTTTGGCCGCCCAGGTCTCTCTGAAGCCGACGTAGCCCCGAAGGTAATCGACCCGCATTCGAGCGGAAAGATCCTCATGGATTCCCAGTACGACTCGTGCTCCGTCCGCAGTGCAGTTTATCTGTGACGGAACAAAGCCCGCCGCAAGTGACCAGATTGTCCGTTGTGCACCCGTGATGAGGTCGAGGGCTACCACGTCCCGGCCGTAGAAATAGTAGGCTTCGTCTCGGACGGGGTTCACGCAGCAACGGAGGAACTCAACCTCATGGGGTGGCGGCAAAGGGTCGTAGTCGGTCAGTTGTGTGAGAAGACCGGTTTCCAGGTCTATGCCGAAAAGGTTGGTCCGATTCATGCGGTCGGAGCTGATGAGGAGCTTCCTTCCGTTGTCGTACCATCCGGGATTCGTGAAGTAGAGGTGGTGACTGTGACCGCGGTAGTTTGTGAGCTGGTGAATGCGCGTGCCGGACAGAGCATCAGTGAATTCGCGCAATTCAGACTGGAATACCGAACCTACAGGCATTCTTCTCCTTTTCTATCCTGGGGAAACACTCTGGTCGAAAGAGGTGCAATCAAAACATAACGGGCGCCCTGAAACGGACAAATGCCCGCGGAAAGGGCTGCGGGGAACCAAAACTGCAAGAAGGATGTATTGTTCGTGTGAGAAGCAGGGAGACATGATGAACAGGAGAGGACCATGAGTGGAGTGCCGAGGTTGACTCGGGGCGATATTCTTCGCTGGCTGAAAGAAAGCGATCGTGTGCGGCTTGCGCAGCTCTGGGAATGGGCCGATGCGGTGCGGCATGAGTTTGTCGGAGATGAGGTTCACTTGCGAGGATTGATCGAGTTTTCCAACTACTGCTCCCGCCAGTGCGCATATTGCGGGCTGAACGCGCGGAACGCCGACGTCGTCCGATACCGCATGAGTGCGGATGAAATCCTTGCGTGTGCCCACCAGGCAGTCGGGTTCGGGTACGGAACCGTGGTTCTCCAGTCAGGCGAAGATTACGGAGTTACCAGGGAATGGCTGGGAGAAGTAGTGCGTCGGATAAAAGCGGAGACGCCGCTGGCCGTAACTCTGAGTGTAGGGGAGCGAACGGAAGCAGAACTGGCATATTGGAAAGATTGCGGCGCGGACCGCTATCTCCTGCGATTTGAAACGTCCAACCGTGCGTTGTACGACCGTATCCATCCTCCGCGCGCGGGCATCCATTCCGACCGTCCCGCCTTGCTCCGGTACCTGCGGAGCATCGGCTACGAAATCGGGAGCGGCGTGATGATAGGTATTCCCGGCCAGACATATGAGGACCTTGCCAACGACATCGAGCTGTTCCGGGAACTGGACCTGGACATGATTGGCGTCGGGCCGTTTCTGCCCCACGAGAAAACTCCGCTCGGCAAGGAGGAAGAGCAACTCTGGGCGCCTCTTGGAGAGCAGGTTCCCAACAGCGAGTTGATGACGTACAAGGTGGTTGCCCTTACCCGGCTGGTGTGTCCGTATGCGAACATTCCGAGCACTACCGCGTTGGCGACGGTGAACACGAAGAACGGGCGGGAACTCGGTCTCAAACGAGGGGCCAACATCGTGATGCCGAATGTCACGCCGCCGCAATACCGAGAGAAATACGAGATCTACCCGGCCAAAGCCTGCATCCGCGAAACGGCAGACATGTGTCACCAGTGCATGAAACACCGGATCGAATCGATAGGCAGGCAGATCGGCAAAGGGCGGGGCGATTCACCCAACAGGACAACCCGCAGGGATTGAATTCCAAAGGGGGAAAATGGTCGGGGCGCCCGGATTCGAACCGGGGACCACCAGACCCCCAGTCTGGTGCGCTAACCGGACTGCGCTACGCCCCGAACATCAAACCAGTGAACAAGGGGGATGGTGAGCTAGGCAGGATTCGAACCTGCGACCTTTGGTTCCGGAGACCAACGCTCTATCCAGGCTGAGCTACTAGCCCTCCCGTCTCACTACCGCAACTTCTTCTTATGACGGTTCTTCCGAAGCCGTTTTTTCCGCTTGTGCGTGGCGATCTTATGCCGCTTTCGTTTCTTTCCGCAAGGCAATGGCATCTCTCCTGAGAACGTGGTGTGTTCAGCCTTCCTTCTTGTGGCTTGCTACTGCCTGCCGTAATTCCCGGCAGGGCCGGAAAACCGGTGCTGCTCGTTCGGGAACGGGAACCCGTTCCTTCGTTCGCGGGTTTCTCCCGACTCGGGGCGCCCGCTTGATAATGGTAAATGTACCGAATCCGCGCAACTGAACGCTGCGGTGCTCCTCCAGCGCCAGCACGACCGCCGCAAGAAACCCATCGATGACAGCCTGGGTCGCGGTTGCCGTCAGCCCCACCTGATCCGCGATGGTCTGCGCCAGTTCAGCCTTCGTAAGGTTGCTCTGATCGCTCATATACGCCTCCTATGGCAAACGATAGGAGACCGACCATGAGGACGCATGCCACAGGTCGTTCACGTTTCCAAGCAGCCTTTGAAACAGGCTCTTCTCTGCTGACGGTGCCCTGATAACCTTCGCTCCGTCGCTCAGGCCTGCCATCCGTTTCGCAAGGCGCAGGGCGTCGTCGTAATTCCCCAGCGTGTCTACCAGGCCGAACGCCTTCGCCATGCGGCCCGTGAAAACCTGTCCCTGCGTCAGCGAGTCCAACCGCGCCTGCGGGATGTTTCTCGCTTTTCCCACCGCTTCCCGGAACTGCAGATACGTATCGTCAACCACGGACTGGAGCAATTCCTGTTCATCGCCCCGCATCGGGCGGGTGGGCGAACCTGTATCCTTGTAGCGGCCGCTCTTGACGATGTTGAACGCCAGCCCCACCTTGCGCAGAAGAGTATCCGCCTGCGGAAACTCTGCGATCACGCCGATGGACCCGGTGATGGTGCCGGGGTTCGCCATGATGGTATCCGCGGCGATGGCGACGTAATATGCCCCGCTTGCCGCCACGTTGCCCATCGAGGCGATTACTTTGATCCCGCGCTGCCGGATGAGCTCGACCTGCCGGTATATTTCCTGCGACGCCCCGACATACCCGCCAGGGCTGTCAATGCGCAACAGAATCGCCGGAACCTTCTCGACATCGCGAAAATGCCGCAACTGCCGATTGACCGGCTCAGGATCCGTGATGGCGCCTGTTAACTCGACAAGGCCAATCCGTTCGCCGGGCACCAGTTTCCGGGCGCTGAAGCTGCCGGCGGCCACGGCGAGAATCATCAGCACGAATAGCGCGATGAGGCCCACCACGATGCCGTCAATGATCTGATCACGACGACTTTTTCCGGTCAATGCGGGCATCAGGAAGCCTCACGGGTGTTCGGCAAATGAGATTTACAAATATACCCCCGCATGGGGCAATCGTCAACGCAAGCCCGTAGCCCGGAAGCCCGATCATCGAGTGGCGCGGCGGAGCAACGCGACGAGCTGTATCGAGATGACCATACCACCTCCCTCATCACCTCGCATTCGCTGGCGCGAACGTTTCCCTTCTTCCCCCAATGGTGGACGAGGGGACCAGCGACGTGCCGGCCAGATAACCTTACGCGCAACACAACCGTGTGGAGGGGCACGCTCCGTCGTGCCCGTATTCTCTCCCGCGCACCAATTCGTCGACGGGCGCGCGCGAAATCCCTCCCCACACACTAGCTAAGGCAAAACATCGTCTTCGTGTCAAGCCTTTTCGTGTAGAAGCTGCAAATTTGCACCAGGATTTTTTTTCGAAGGTTAAGCCGAGGACGGTCTCCGAGTGGCGGGAGGACGAAGTCCGAGCGGCGTATCGAGGAGCCCGGCCCGGCGGTTCACCTTCCGTCGGCTCGTATGTAACGAGCCTGCGCGTCTCGATACGTCTCCCTCGCATGTGCTCGTGAGCCACTCGACGACCGTCCGGCGGGCGCCCGAACAGCGGTCATCGAGTGGCGTCCGCCGGACGGTCGGCGGACGGTGTATCGAGATGACCGCAAAAGCCGCGCCCGGCCACCCGGTCTGGATTCCCGCCTCCGCGGGAATGACGGATTGTGGGCGTGTTCCTGACCCTCTGGCAAAGAAAAAGTCAATGACTTTCCGTTCGTCATTTCCGACAGCGCAGGTGTATGCTGGTCATCCCGAAGAAGCGACCGTCATTCCCGCGCAGGCGGGAATCCATCCCAGTGCGAGTCGCCCTGCGAAGCTGTTCCCCGCCCTCGCCACTTGCCCCCCCCGGATAAACTACATTCCCCAGCGATCAACACGCCGCACATCGTTGACAACCGGTGTTGATACAGCGAAATTCAGTGCATTGTGATGTGCGCTCAAGGCATCGGCCTTACGGGCAGGCCTTTTGATGCCTGCAAGGGGAGGTGCGCCATGCTGCGGTCTCGCGTTGTTCTTTTCCTCCTGCTCGCCCTCGCCACAAGCGGGCTCCTCGAGTCCGCCCGGGCCACCGATGTGTCCGGCACCATCACGACGACGAAGTGGACGAAGGCCAACAGCCCGTATCACGCGACGGGGACGGTTACCGTTCCCGCCGGCAACACCCTCACCATCGAACCCGGTGTGGACGTGCTGTTTGACTCCACCGCGCAGTTTGTTGTCAACGGAACGCTCAACGCCGTCGGCACGGAGGCAGACAGTATCAGGTTCCAGGCAGGTCAGGCCCCGGTTTGGGGTGGAGTCAGGATCACCGGCGGCACCGGCAGCACGGTTTCCTACACCCGCATCAGCGGGGTTGGCGGAGTAACGGATGGAGGTGCGCTATGCGTTACGGGAAGCGGGACCCAGTTGTCTGTCTCCCATGTGGTTGTGTCCGCCAATCAGTCTGTCGGCGTGTACCTGTCTGATGGCAACTTGATTCTCACTGATTGCACGATCTCAGACAACACGCAAGTCGGAGTGTACAACGAAGGTACCCTGACGATGGTCCAGTGCGCGATCTCTCGTAATACCGGGGAAGGGCTCGCCAACGGGCCTCTTGATCGGAGTTACGACCGGGCGGCATCGGTGCGCTATTGCGTCATTTCCGAAAACTCGACGGGTGTCTGGAATAAGAAGGGCTACGTGACAATCGAGAACTGCACGATTTCAGGAAACGGAACCGGGCTGAGCAACGCATCCACCCTCACCGTAACGAAAACTCTCATCGCCAACAACCGCAGTTACGGTGTGTTTCACTACGCCAAGTATTGGGCCTTGTCGCTCACGGATTGCACAATTTCAGGGAACTCGGGCGTCGCTGTGTTCAATTACGGGGAGACGGTGACGTTAACCAGGTGTCTGGTGGTTGGCAACACCTCCTCTTCTTCGATGATCGAGAACTACGCCGCCATAGACCGCGGTGCGAGTTTGATCATTCGCAACTGCACGATCACAGGCAATTCCAGCAGCGGGCAGAGCCTGATAAAGAGCAGCAGGTTTGTGGGCCAACCCAAGGGATCAGGATATTCGAATCTCACGGTGCAGAACACCATTGTGTGGGGGAACATCGCGGCAAAACAGATTGACAACGTGAACGGGCAAGCAACGGTGACCTATTCTGACATCCAACAGGAATCCGGCGTCTTCGCCGGCACCGGCAACATCAACGCCGACCCGCTGTTCATAGATCCGGGAACCGACCGCATGCGGCTGCACTCGACCTCCCCGTGCCGGGACGCCGGTGATCCTGCCTCCCCGCTCGACCCTGACGGCTCCCGCGCGGATATGGGTGCGCGGCCGTTCGATCCGACGCTGACTGTCGAGAGCCCCAGAGTTCCGCTCCGTTTCCTCGTCATGCAGAACGCCCCCAACCCGTTCAACCCGTCAACGACGATTCGCTTCACCCTGCCGGAGGCGGGGCACGTGACGCTGGCGGTGTATGACATCAACGGCCGCCTCGTGCGCATGTTGGTGGGCCAAACACTCCTGCCTGGCCACCACGAGGTTGTATGGGACGGATATGACGCTGTTGGTCGCGCGGTTGCCAGCGGGGTGTACGTCTACCGGCTCACCGCACCGCAGGGCGTGGTGACGAGGAGGATGGTGCTGGCTCGGTAGGTTATTTGCAGGTAGGAGGCAATTCATGAATTAAATGCCTCCCAAAACGACAAAAGCCGCGCCTGAAGATGGCTCAGGTGCGGCTTTTTGTGTGGTACGAAGGGACCGAGCTCCCGGCACTCCCCTGCCCTTGACATTTCCTGTAATACCCGTATTATTACGTGTATATTATGTGTGCTTCAAACCTGTCCCGGTAGGTGTGTGGTGATCTCAGCAGTGCAGGATATGCTCAGGGAAATTCCCATTAAATCGGCTTCTGCGCTCCACATACACGCCGACAGGTCCGAGTGGCGGTACAAAGAATTGCGAGGGCGACTGACGGAAATCTCCGCATGGGAAAACCCGGCGGCGCTTTCCAGTGTCATGATGCTTGTGCGCCAGGCCCAGTGTGCCGGTGAGCCGACGGCATGGGTGGGCAAGGCATCGGATATCTTCTTCCCGCTGGATGCCGCTGCGTACGGGGTTGACCTTGCCGCTCTTATCGTCGTGCGCCTCTCTCAACTATCCGATGCCCCTCGCGCCGCTGATATGCTTATCCGCTCCGGCGGGTTCGGCCTTGTGGTGATTGATCTCAGCGATGCATCGCCGGTATGCATTCCTATGCCGCTTCTCTCGCGCATTGTCCGGCTTTCTCATGTAAAAAACGTTGCAACCGTATGCCTGACGCGCAAACCCGTGCATGCTTCGTCCCTCGGCTCGCTTATCTCTCTCCGCACCCAGGCGCGGCGCGTGGGAAAATTCGACGCAACGGCCGGTATCAGTCTTGAAGCGATCAAGGATAAACAGCATGCGCCGGGATGGGTTCACAGGGAATATCGTGGTGTTCCCGTTGGCATGCGTAGCGATAACAGATTTACCGCTCCAATTGCACTGTGTAAAGCATCCTGACGCAGGATAAGGTCTTGTGCGATGTCCCGGCTTGCGTGCGTATGGATTGCGGATTTGCCTCTCCAGATCCTTTGCCTCAGGCATTCAGAGTGGTGGGGCAACCCTGTTGCCGTTATCACACGGGATGCCCCGCAGGCGGAAATCCTTTACATGAACCCCGTGGCGCGAAAGATGGGGGTTCGGACCGGCATGCGGTATGCCGCCGCTCTCGGGTTGGCTCCGCAGCTTCATGCCGGTACCGTTTCGGCCGAAGACCTCGCCGGTTGTATCGCCCTGTTATCACGGCGCATGAGAACGTTTACCCCGGACGTGGAGCCGGACGCCGGGGAGCCGGGTGTGTTTCACCTCAACGCAGGCGGTCTCACCGGGCTGTTTGGCTCGGAAACCGCATGGTCGAAGGAAGTGTGGAAGGCTGTCCGCTCGGAGGGATTTGTCAGCTCAATCGCGGTGGGGTTTACTCGGTTTGGTACGTACGCTGCGGCGAAAACGCGGAAAGGGGAGAGTGTTTTCCCTTCGCCGGAACTCGAGCGAAAGGCGGCGCTCGCCGTTCCGCTTCACGCGCTGGGGCTACCTCCTGACACTACTCAGGAACTCAGCCTGCTCGGCGTAAACACCGTAGACAATCTGCTCCATCTGCCTGTGTACGGCTTGCGCTTGCGGTATGGCGAGCAGGTTTTCTGCCTGTACAAAAGCGCGTGTGGAGACCTCTGGCAGCCTCTTCAGGCAGATGCGGAAAAACCGCTCCATGCGCGGCGTATGATATTCGATACACCGGAACGTGACACTCAGCGGCTTTGTCGGTTTCTGGAGAAGATGCTTACGACACTCGCAGGCGAAGTGGAGAAAAAAGGAGAACTCATAGGGAGTATCCACTGGACCTGCACACTTGATACCGGCCTGCCGTATTCGTCGGAAGTCACGCCGAGTAACCCCACAGGCAACATCCAGCGGCTTATGGAGCTTATTCATCTCCGTATCGAAGCCGGGCCTCCTCCCTCGGCAGTTGAGGAGATCGTTCTCTCGGTTCAGTCATCACCTGCCTATACGGCAAAGAGGGATCTGTTCGACGTGCCGGAGCCTCGAAACCGCGTAGCCGGAGAACGAGCGCTTGCACGTATTCGCGCGGCGTTCGGCGATGATGCCGTGGTAAC
>JAKPPK010000125.1 GCA_029547385.1 Candidatus Latescibacterota bacterium | reverse complement strand
CCATGGCTCCACCAGGGCGACGCCGTCCACCGCACGGGCAGCGATGTAGATGGAAAGGCACGTGAGCAAAAGCCTGAGTATCAGATATCGCACGGATACCCCCGATCGGAAATACGGTTGGCCCTGTTCTCTCTCTTCGGTCTGTCTACCGGTTTCAGAGTGATTACCAAATCGTCGCCTGTCAAAAGCTGGTTTTTGCAAACGCTGTTACCCCTTTCTCGCGCCCATCGCGGTCCCCGGCCGGTGTGGAGAATGGCTACGCCACACGATCGGGGAAGAGCGTTTTGATGTTGACGACGGCACGTTCTGCCACTGCTTCAAGGCAGCCAGGGGCAAGTTTCGCCCAGTACGTGACTTCGTTGTTCGCTTCGTGTCCCCCGCGCGCGTAGGCTTCCCGCGTGGGCAGGTACCCGACGTAGTGAGACACCATGTGGGTGGGAAATGTGAACGGTGCAGGCGAAGAAGTTTTGATCGCCAACTGACCCTCGACAAAAGGTTCGCCCGGCAATCCCACGATAGCAAGGTCGCCTACGCGGAACACCTGCATCTCGTAACGCATATGCGTTTCACGTTGTTTGAGTATCTCCACGCTGCGTGTGGACGCGGCAGTGAACCAGACGGGATCCACTTCTCCGTTTGCACTTCGCGGCGGCTCCGGGCTCCTCTCGAGTATCTCGGCGACCATGCGGCGGCGTTCGCCGGGAATTTCACGGAATGGAAGGCTGACGCAATCCGCGCAACTCGCTACCTGCGCACCTTCGGCAAATTGCATCGTGTGTACGAGCTTCTCGCTTACTTCCGCCAGGGCCTTGCCCATGCGACGGTGGTCTGGACGCGCGTCCGGTTCAAACGGGTTCCATGGATTGATGTTGCCGCAACAGCCATTGAGAACCAGTGGAACGACGTGCGAACCGTACGCACGCTTCATCCCTTCGGCCCATGCTCCCGGCCAATCGGAGGAGACCGCCCGGTACGTTGCTCTGGAGCCGAACACGTTCACCGGATGGCACGTATGGTGCAAAAGGAACGCGATCGGGCGCATATCCAGACCCTGGAAACACGCAACGCCCACTTCGGGATCCATCGGACCTTCCATGTAACATAGCTCTGTGATCCCGAAGGGTTGGTTTTCGCGCCCGGCAGGCTTTGGCATTATGATGCGGCCGTCGCGCGTTACGCCCCGGCGATTGAACGAGAACTCCGCATTCAGGGCACGGGCCAGGCCGACTCTCGCGGGCTGAAGCCGGTCGTGTGCTTCGATGGCCGCTTGAACAGCTTTTTTCGAAGCGAACTCGCAATACGGAGTTTCAGAGCCCCAGAGGTACTCGGTTTCGGGGGTGGTTTCCAGCGGGAAATCCGGGTCCAGCATGAAACGCCCGACGCTGGGCGCGGAATGAGTCTGTTCGGCGAACACCATGATCGCTTCAATGGGTATCCCTGTGGCGTCGCTCACGTCATTGCGAATCCGGGTGGAATATTCACCCGTGATGATCGTAACGTCGAGGGAGATCACGCAGACTCGCGCACGCCCGTCGTCGAACACAATTGCCCGTGCGTACGTCCTGTCCAGCACCGACTGAGCCGGTCTGCGATCGCCGCACGCGCTCCCCGAGAGA
>JAKPPK010000112.1 GCA_029547385.1 Candidatus Latescibacterota bacterium | reverse complement strand
TGTGTTCGACAAGACGGGAACGCTGACACAGGGAGAACCTGTTGTGACGGGGGTACACACAGTGGGTACCCTGCCAGCGGACGACGTGCTGGTTCTTGCGGCGTCGGCGGAGGCCCGGTCGGAGCACCCTCTGGGGGCCGCCGTTGTCAGGAAAGCAGCAGAGCGTTCGCTTCCGCTTCTTTCGTGCGAGGAGTTTTCGGCTGAGTCGGGCCACGGGCTGCGGGCAATGGTTGCCAACCGGGTGGTTCTGATCGGCAATTCCGCCCTGATGCAGGCGCAGGGCGTGCGCCTGGATGCGGGAAGGAGCGTTGCGGAGGAGATTCAGGCCAAGGGAGCCACCGCGGTGTTCGTGGCGCTCGATGGCGCGCTGGAGGCGGTTTTCGAGATTGCCGATACGCCGAAACCGCACGCCGCCGAGGTTATCGCCGCGCTGAAACGCGACGGCCTGAAGGTAACCATCCTGACGGGCGACTCGCGGCGGACGGCTGAAGCAATTGCATCACAACTCGGCGCGGATGACGTGATCGCGGAGGTGAAACCGGGTGCGAAAGCGGATTATGTCGCCGCCCTGCAAAAGAGCGGGGAGGTCGTTGCGATGGTGGGTGACGGCGTAAACGACGCGCCCGCGCTCGCCCTGGCGGACATCGGGATCGCACTTGGCACAGGAAGCGATGCCGCGATGGAGACCGCAGGGATCACCCTCATGGGGGGCGACATACGCAACGTGCGGAAAGCGATCGCGCTTTCCCGCGCAACTCTGCGGACGATACGGCAGAACCTCTTCTGGGCATTCATCTACAACGTGGCGGGCATTCCCATCGCGGCGGGCGTTCTTTACCCGGTGAACGGCATGCTGCTCGACCCCATGCTGGCAAGCGCCGCGATGGCCATGAGCAGCGTGAGCGTGGTGACGAACAGCCTCAGGTTGAGGCGGTGGAACGGGTGAGCTTTCTGAACGCACCCCGTGTGCGGCGGAACCGGGCTCACGGTGCGAGTGCGAGGGAAATCAGCCCCCGCAGAAGCGCATCATGAACTGCTGCGTTATCGCACGCAGACGTTCGTCCAGGGTCTCGTACACCCGCGCGGAAATGTGTTCGGGTACCCCACCGTATCCGGCCTGCGCGATTCCACCCGTAATACACGCAACGGTGTCTGAGTCTCCCCCAAGAGAAACGGCAGTGCGTATCGCGTCCTCGAAATCTGTGGAGTCGAACCACGCACGGATCGCTTGAGGGACCGTTCCCTGCGAGGACTCATCAAACGTGTACGTCGGCCGGATCTCATCAACGTGAGCGCTCAGGTCGTACCCGAACTCCGACTCGACAAAGGACCGTATCTCATCCTTGGTTTTGCCCTTACGCGCCAGCAGTATGGAAGCCGCGGTTGCCTGCGCCCCTTTTATCCCTTCGGGATGGTTGTGGGTTACTTCGGTAAACTCCTTCGCCTTCCGAAGCACCTGTTCAAGGTCGTCGTACGCGTACCCCACGGGGCTTATGCGCATGGCAGCACCATTCCCCCAGCTTTGGTACGGGGACATATCCGTGCTCCGAGCCCATGTGTGGAACGACGAGCCGTATCCCCGGTCGGGATAAAGCCGGTAGAACGTTTTCATGTTACGGGCAAAGGGCACCCCGGAGAGAATGGAGTCCGCGAGGGCAACGGTAAGAACAGTATCGTCGGTGAACGTGCATCGCGGTGAAAACAGAGGAAAATCCTTGGTCTTGATGTTATCCCATTCGTACACCGAACCGATGATGTCCCCTGCAAGTGCTCCGATCATCCGTCCCTCCGAACAGGCGCCGTGCGATGCGCTATGGAAACACGGAGGAGCACTCGCGGGGCGTACGGCGTTTTGAGGCCGTCGGGCAGGCCGGCGCGGGGCGCCACAAAGGTGTGGCCGCTGATCCACGCGGTGCTGCTTACGTCGAGGCCTATCTCAAGGCCCGTGTAGGTGCTTGAGACACCCGGATCCAGCGCATTTTCGGGCGGACCTCCCCACCCCATGAAGTACCCTGCAACCGCCCCCACGGGTACGCCGTGCGAGGAGACTGAAGTCCACGCGACGTGGTATTCGCGGCTTCCCGTGTGCTCCATTCGCATGTACCCCCCGTACCAGCCGACGAACGGGGACAGGAGGTGTTTCGAGGTCTGCCGGAAACCGAGCCATCGCCGGCAGGGCTCATATCGCGCCCCCAGAGTAATCGCGGTTACGGAGAAGCTGTTCTTGAAGGCCGTCGTTTCGGGGGGTGAGGCGTAGGTTCTGATGAGCGTCAATCCCGCCAGCTTTTCCGTTCGTTCGAACCGCGTGGATAACCGCTCGACGTTGAAATGCGTCGACCACCACCCGAAGCTCCGCGACGGTGTCATCTGGTCCACACCGAACAGGAACCCCGCGACGCGCCCCCACTCGCCCACGGTCCCGCCGGCGGCGGCACCTGCGCGGACGGTGTACTGCGCGTGCGCCGGGGGGGCCGACATGAGGACGGCCGCGAAGGCCGCCGTGAGGCTCATCAGCGCACGAAGCTTTGAGGAGAAACCTGTCACAGGTTGAAACCGATCAAGGTAAGTGAACCGATTGCCAGACCGAGCCCTGCCTCGGCGGCGATCACTTTCCACACTGCCAGCCGGTGCGCATCGGAGAGGCACAGGATTTCGATCAGCAGAGACCAGACGGTGAGCCCGAACTGAACGCCGTAATCAACGGTGAGTACGAGGGCCCGGGGGTCGTCCGATCCGGAGATGAGCGACGGAGTCAGGGCTGAGTAGCCGTAACCGGTCACCATGATCGCCCAGAGTGCCAGACTCGGAATGCCCGGGGCAAGAGCCCACGCGACCGCCGTCCGTGTCGCCGTCCACGACCCCACACCGCCGATCCGCCGAAGCACCCAGTGCAAAATCCGGGCAATGACAAAGACCATGAGCGCACCGGCCAAGGCGCCCGACACGAGAATCAGGAGCGTCAGTGCCTCCGGTTCGAGTTCAACCAGGGACGGAAGGAGTGCGATCCGCTCCACGATCCGACTTGTACCACCGGCCAGTATGAGAAGCCACAGCCATCGCCACGGTGCGTACACAGTCATGGCGGCAACCGTCTGTCGCGGGTGCGTCCAGATGGTTCGCCACGGGTGCAGCTCCGCGGTCACACCGTCCTGTGGTGAAGAAAACGCCATCGTACCTCACGTGCCTTCGTCGGACCCCGCGTACCATCCATTCCGGCCCCCTGAAGAAGGTACCCACCGAGGCGGGGTTTCGCCGAGGGGCAACGCCTCGCCGGAACAATCTGCGAAGCAAAGGAGTGTTGACGAAATGGCGGTGTATGCCACTATGGCATTACCCATTGCGCCATTACGGCATAAATCAAAGAAAACAACCTTCCGCGAACCGCACGGCACAGGTATTGCGTTTCTCCATGCCCCGAAGGTTTCGGTCAGTCATCAAGCGATTGTTCGTCGGCTGAGATCTGCGGGTCAGACAGTAACGTCCATCTTGTCGCTCGGGAGACGCGTGTGAAGGTCACAATTCGTGAAGAGAAGTCGAAGGATAAGAACCAGGAAAAGGGCCCTGTAACCGAGGGAGCCGTCGAGGTGTCGTCCTCCGCCCCCGGTGGCACGGAAACCGCGTATCCGGCAGAGGAGACGCGTCAGGAACCGGCTTCGAAGGTTGAGGAAGAGGCTGAAAAAGAAGCACTGGAGCAGCAGCTTGCCGGGGCGCAGCGCGAAGCCGCGGAGAACAGGGACAAGTACCTGCGCGCGGTGGCGGAACTGGAGAATTTCCGCCGGCGCACCGCCCGCGAATTTGCTGAAATGAGCCTGCGGGCCGGGGAACGGATTCTCACGGCGCTTCTGGATCCGGCAGACAATCTGGCACGTGCTCTGGATGCGGCGAGGAAAATGGAGGCCGAGCGAGCGGGAGAGGCGTTGACCAGCTTCATCGGCGGGGTGGAGATGATCTATCAGCAACTGGTCTCAATCCTTGAGAAGGAGCAGGTCACGCCGATGGAGACCGTCGGCACCACGTTTGATCCAAACCTTCACGACGCGCTTGTTGCGGTGGAACGGCCGGATGTTCCACCGAATACCGTCGTAGAAGAAGTGCAACGGGGATACCGGCTGGGCGACCGCGTGCTGAGGCACGCGAAGGTGGTCGTCAGCAAGGCACCGGTTGCAGAGGAAAAACCGAACGAGAACGAAAACACTCAATAAATCTCTGAGCCGCCTGATTCGGCGGAAGAAAGGCTTGAACCATGGGAAAAATCATAGGAATTGACCTCGGGACTACGAACAGCTGTGTTGCCGTGATGGAGGGCAACCAGCCTGTAGTCATCACGAATACCGAAGGCGGACGAACAACACCGTCCATCGTCGCGTTCACCGGGGATAACGAACGGGTGGTCGGACAGGCAGCAAGCGTCAGATGATAACGAACCCGGAAAACACGATCTACTCCATCAAGCGGTTCATGGGACGACGGCACTCCGAAGTATCTCAGGAGGAGAAGCTGGTCCCCTACAAAGTGACATCGGCGCCAAACGGTGATGTCCGCGTGGTAGCGCGGGGCAAAGAGTATGCACCGCCGCAGATTTCGGCAATGATTCTTGAGTATCTGAAGAAGACGGCGGAAGACTATCTCGGCACCACGGTGACAGAGGCTGTCATCACGGTTCCCGCGTATTTCAATGACTCGCAGCGGCAGGCAACCAAGGATGCGGGCCAGATCGCCGGGCTGGATGTCAAACGGATCATCAACGAACCGACTGCGGCGAGTCTGGCATACGGTCTTGACAAGAAGAAGAACGAGAAGATCGCCGTGTTCGACCTTGGTGGTGGAACGTTCGACATTTCGATTCTCGAAGTGGGCGACGGAGTGTTCGAGGTCCTTTCGACGAATGGCGACACACATCTTGGCGGCGATGACTTCGACAAGAAGCTTATCGACTGGATGGCCGACGAGTTCCTGGCAAAAGAGGGCGTTGACCTCCGGAAGGACAAAACGGCGCTGCAGCGGCTGCGTGACGCGGCAGAAAAGGCCAAGATAGAGTTGTCGAGTTCGCTTCAGACCACGATCAACCTGCCGTTCATCGCGGAGGGACCGAAGCATCTGGAAATGACGTTGACCCGCGCGAAATTCGATGCCCTGACGGCGGACCTTGTGGAACGGACAGTGGGGCCGTGCCGGCAGGCTCTGAAGGATGCAGGCCTCACCGCATCACAGATCGACGAGGTGATTCTGGTCGGTGGATCCACGCGGACGCCCTCGGTTCAGGCGAAGACGAAAGAGCTGTTCGGGAAGGACCCGAACAAGAGCGTCAACCCGGACGAAGCGGTCGCGGTTGGCGCGGCGATTCAGGGCGCGGTGCTGGCGGGTGACGTGAAGGATGTGCTGCTGCTGGACGTTACTCCTCTCTCGCTGGGTATCGAGACGCTTGGCGGAGTGATGACGACCCTGATCGAGCGGAACACGACGATCCCGACGCGGAAGAGCCAGATATTCTCGACCGCCACCGACGGGCAGCCTTCGGTGCGCGTGCATGTTCTGCAGGGTGAGCGTGCGATGGCGGCAGAGAACCGGACGCTTGCAACGTTCGACCTTGTCGGAATACCGCCGGCGCCTCGCGGCGTGCCGCAGATTGAGGTCACCTTTGACATCGACGCGAACGGTATCGTGCACGTAACGGCAAAGGACCTCGGGACCGGCAAGGAACAGAAGATCAAGGTCGAGGTTTCGAGCGGCCTGAGCAAGCAGGAAATCGATCGGATGGTCAAGGACGCGGAGGCTCACAGGGACGAGGACCAGAAGCAACGCGAGTTGATCGAACTGCGCAACCAGGCTGATTCGTTCGTGTATCAGGCGGAAAAGAACCTCAAAGAATACGGTGACAAGGTTGACGCGACCGAGCGGGAGAAGATCCAGACCGCCATTGACGGGGTGAAGAGCGTCCAGAATGGGTCTGACGCCGGCGCGATCAGGTCTGCAATCGAAACGCTTCAGCAGGCGATGATGAAGCTTGGTGAGGTGATGTATCAACAGACGGCGGGCGGGGCTGGCGGCCCGGGTCCGGAAGGTGCGCAACCGGGAACGGGAAGCGCGGGCGGCCCGCAATCAGGGTCCGCAGGCGGACCGGTGGACGCCGAGTTCACGGTCGAGGACGACGACAAAAAGAACTCGTAAGTCCCCGTCGGCGTAGCAAATACCGATTCTTCGGCAGAGGGGCGGTTCTGTGGACACGTACTGACGTGCTCGGAACAGCCCCTTTGCCCGTTGCTTCGGAGCCTTTTCCGGTGGGTCCCGCAGGGAGCCCGGGAGGAAACGGCGCATGAACGGAGTTATCTTTTCTTAAGACGCTGGAAACACGGAGACCGCGAAGGACGATAGATGGCACAGAAGCGTGATTACTACGAAGTACTCGGCATCGAGCGGACTGCGAACGACGATGCCGTGAAGAAGGCGTATCGGAAGCTCGCTCTGAAGTACCATCCCGATCGGAACCCTGGCGACAAAGCGGCCGAAGAGAAGTTCAAAGAGCTTGCGGAAGCGTACGAGGTGCTGAGCGACCCGGAAAAGCGGCAGCGGTATGACAGATTCGGCCATCAGGGGGTTCAGGATCAGTTTGGTCAGGGCGGGTTCCAGTGGCAGAATTTTTCGCATGCGAGCGAGTTCGAAGACATCTTCTCCTCGTTTTTCGGAAGCAGGGGATTTGAGGACATTTTCGGCGGCGGTGGCACGCGCACGAGCCGGCGCCGCGGCGCGCAGCAGGGTTCCGATGTGCGCGTATCGCTCAGTCTTCCGCTGGAAGAGATCGCCACGGGAGTGGAGAAGCGTATCAGGCTCAAGCGTGTGCAGGTTCGCTGCCCCACGTGCAACGGCACCGGCGGCAAGGAGGGATCGAAACCGACCACGTGCGTCGCGTGCGGCGGTTCCGGGCAGGTGCGCCGGATGCAGGGGGGATTCTTCAACCTTGTGACGGTGGTGACCTGCGACCGGTGCAACGGTTCGGGACAGGTGGTGACGGACCCGTGCCCGACGTGCCGGGGAACCGGGTTGACGAGCGACGAACGCACCGTATCCGTCCGTATCCCCGCGGGCGTTGCGAACGGCAACACCATGCGGCTGCGGGGACAGGGGAATGCGGGGCCCCACGGGGGGCCTGCGGGCGACCTGCTGATAGACATCCACGAGGAAGAGCACCCGTTGTTCCAGCGGCAGGACGACGACGTGGTGTACGAGCTGCCCATCAGCTTCAGCCAGGCCGCGCTGGGCGGAGACGTGGAAGTACCGACGCTCGACGGGAAGGTGCGAATGAAGGTTCCGCCGGGAACGCAATCCGGAAAGGTGCTGAGGTTGCGTGGGAAGGGCATTCCACATATGAACGGTTACGGGAACGGCGACATGCTCGTGCGCCTTCACGTCTGGACGCCGGTGAAGCTGAACTCGCAGGAACGGAAGCTGTTCGAGGAACTCGCCCGGCTGGAGAAGAGCTCCGAATCAGGGACTCCCGCCGGCGGGCGGAGTTTCTTCGACAAAGTACGTGACGCGTTCCGGGATTAGAGGGGGAAGCGTATCACCCCTCGAACGTTGCCGTGAACCGCACGCCGTCCACGGGATACCCGTCGCGGTCGGTGACGCGGAAGGCAAAACGCCATGAGTCCTTCCCCGCGATCACGGTGACCGCGATTCGCGTCTTTCCCTCCGGAATAGTCACCAAAACGAAGTCCTCGAACTGGTAGCGGTCCCGGAAGAACCCCCGGTTTGGTACGGCGGGCAATTCGGGCTTGTTCAACACCACCCGATCGCCCACCCGCACGACCACTCCATCATTGTGCCCCACGTTGAGCACGACCTCCCGCTCTCTGTCGCTGTGCAACCACGCGACCAAGTGCATGCTCATGTTGTCGGCCGCCAGGAAATCGAACACGGAGCGGGTATTGGCGATGCCGCGGGGATCGTGCGAGAAC
>JAKPPK010000105.1 GCA_029547385.1 Candidatus Latescibacterota bacterium | reverse complement strand
GAACGAAAGCTTCGGGCGGTCCTGCGCAACGTTGATGTTGCTCGGACCGTCGTGCCCCATCAGGATGAAGTTCTCGTCGAAATCCATCGAAAAGAACTCGACGAACATACCACCGGCGCCGAGCAGATCGAGCAGTTTCATGGCCATCGCGGTTTTCACGTCGCCCTCGGTGACGCCGGGCCTTCCCAGCGCGGCAAGGCGCGACACGGCAAGCGCGGCCTGGGCCCGAAGCTGCGTCACCGCATCCTTCACTCCCCACCAGTAGAACCCAAATGCGGACAGGTCGTGGTGCATGATTACTTCGTCAAACGCCACCGCGATGCGCGCCGATTCGCGCAGGTGTTCATCGGTGACCCCCGCATCCACGTCGTACATCGCGCGGAACTGCCCGCACATCTCGTCCACCTGCGCGCGGGTCGCGTGGTGATATGCCTCCTCGATCTCCTCCACTTCGGGGCGAATCAGGAGCCTCCCCGTTGCATTGAGCAGACGCAGCTCGTCAACCGGCATATCCGCCATGCTGGTGTAGGTTTCGCCGATCACCCCGAAGTTGAGGGCCCGGAACACCCGCGCCGCAACCGCGCCGCGGCAGTCTGCGGCGACCTCATCCCAGAGCCGCCCGTCGCGAAAGGCTCCCGTGCGCACGCGAAAGGATTTGCCGATCGTGCGCAGCGCCGAGGCGTACTCCGGCACGCAGCAGACGCCCTCATGGTGCAGGTATTCCGTCGTGTCGGCTTTGGCGTAGTCGTAGGACGCGTCCTCATGGGCGTTGAGGATGCGGATCGGCACGCTCAGGGAGCGCGCCGCAGGAACAACGCACATGGCCGGGGTGTAGCCGAATGGAAACACCAGAACGATGTCCACACGCTCCTTGAGGAAGAGCTCGCCCGCGGCGGCGGATTTTTCCGGCGTGTCCACCAGCTCCGGCGCGATAACATCCCCGAACGTTCCGAGACGCTCCAGCAGCCTGCCGTACATGGCGAGGCCTTTGGCCCTCAGCTCGGGAAATTGCTGCCAGTAGTAGTAGTGCCCGGTCGGCAGCAGGCCGATTCGCGGCCGCGCCATGCGCGCATTCAGGCTGAACATCTGTCAACTCCGTGTGACTGCAGGGTTGTCGGACTTGCGAATGGCTCTCGTCATCGGCTTGGGGGCGCGCGGGAGGGATATCACCCGGCAAAGGCGAACACGCGACCCAACGAAAACGGAAGGCGTTGTCTACCCTCGCGGGGAGACTGCCCGGTGACACAACGGTGAGCCTTTTGGGAAGCGCGTGGGAGGGCATGTCTACGCAACGAGAGAGGGTCGCGCATATCGGGCGGTCGGGCTATACTCCCTCCGCCCGAATGGTTTCGAGAATGGAGACCTCTCCGTCATCCCCCTTCACGTTTGCCACCAGTTCCGCCAGCAGACCTGTGGAGAGCATCTGCAGGCCGACGATAATCATCAGCACGCCGAGCCACAGGAGAGGATAGCGGTTCATGATCCATCCGTGCACCAGCCGCAGGTACGCGATGTATCCCTCAATCGCCACGCCACCTACCATGAGAAACGTTCCCACCCAGCCGAAGAAGTGAAGAGGACGGCTGACGTACCGCGTCAGCAACACCACGGTGAGCAGGTCGAGAAAGCCGTCCACGAAGCGTTTCGCGCCGAATTTGCTCTTTCCGAACCTGCGGGGGTGGTGCTGAACCGGTATCTCTGCCACGCGAAACCCCTGCCAGTGCGCGAGAGCCGGAACGAACCGGTGCATTCCCCGCTTCATGCGAATGCTTTTCGTCAATTCGCGGCGGTAGGCCTTCAGGCCGCAGTTGAAGTCGTGCAGCTTGATACCGGTGATGAAAGACGTCACCCCGTTGAAAACCTTGGACGGCAGGGTTTTTGAAATCGGGTCGTGGCGGATCACCTTCCAGCCGGTAACGAGATCGTATCCCTCGTCCAGCTTCGCGATGAGATTCGGAATCTCCTCCGGATCGTCCTGGAGATCAGCGTCCATCGTAACCACGATATCGCCCGTGGCAACCCGAAACGCCGTTGCCAGCCCGGCTGATTTTCCGAAGTTGCGCCGGAACCGCACCGCCTTGACACGTGGATCCTTCTCCGCAAGTTCACGGATAACCGAGAAGGAACCGTCACGGCTCCCGTCGTCAACAAACACGATCTCCGCGACATATCCCTCGCGATCCACCACCCTGGTGATTGCTTCGTGAAGCGGACGGAGGCTTTCTTCCTCGTCCAGCAAGGGGATCACGATCGAGACTGTCCGTGGAGACATGAGTGTCATCCTGTGGAGAGGTCCTGTGAAGGCTCAGGCGGGCGCGTGGATTCCCTCCGGAGGACAAACGCCACGGCGCCGGGAAGGCTTGAGGCAAGTGCCGTCACGTGTGCCAGAAGCTCCATGGCTACCACTCCCCCCGCGCCGACCCCGGGCAGCGTCGTGAAAAGCCATTTGGCTGCCCATTCCCGGGGCCCGAGTCCACCCGAACTTATCGGAATCGCCGCGGCAACCCCGATAAGCGGGATGAACGTCCAGAAGTAAATTAACGGGATATCCACCCCGATGGACAACGCGCACAGGTAATGCACGTAAATCCGCAACCCCTGAACAAGAAACGAAACGGCTGCCGCCATTCCCAGCACGACCCAGCGGGCCCGCATCGCCACGAAACCGGCGCGAAGCCCGGTAATCGTTCGCGACACGCGTTCGGGCAGCAGGCCCACCACGCACGCATCTACGCGCGTCCCAATGCGCCGGCTCGTGATCAGGACGCCCAGCACCACGAAACTGCCGAGAACCGCCGCGATCAGAGCGCCAAACTCCGAATGCTCTTCCGTGAAAAGAGCTGCGGCGCCCGCAAAGATCATCATGGTGAAGAACCCGAGGAAGCGATCCATCACGATGGTGGCGACACCCGAAGCAGTGGTGTGGGTCAGTCCGGGAGAAGCGTTTTTCCTGACCTCGAACGCGCGCAGTACGTCACCACCCACGTTTCCGATGAGGAAGTTGTTGAAAAACAGGGAGATGAAATAGGCGCGCGTGACAACGCGTTTTGGCAGTTCAATTCCCGCGATTTTCAGAAGCAGGTTCCACTGGTAGGCCCCAAGCAGGTTGCTGAGGACAAACACCGCGACCGCCGCGATACCGTACCACCATGAGAAGGAAGTCGGCAAAACGGCATCCGGTCCGACCTGCCAGACAATCCCCCCGATCAGCACGACGCTGACCAGAAGCTTGAGCACGCGGCTGACCCACGGAGAGCGCCACCAGCTCATGCGCCGGCTCCCGGAATCTCCGCGGGAGCACCCTGGCGAAGGAGCCAGCGAAGGACGATACTGCCCTGATACAGATAGCGAGCGATTTCGTGGTCGCGGACGCGCCTGAGCCTCTGCACCTGTGCCCGTGCGGGCAGAATCCGGGGTAATGCCGCCACCGCGCCGACCAGCCCCCACGCCGCGCCCAGTGCACGCCGCCAGTTCAGTGAGACGAGTCCCCCGAAAATGGTCACCAGCTCAAGCAGAAGGCGGACAGGCAGCACGCGCACAAGCGTTCGCGCCTCGTAGTTCTTCACGAGCAATAGGAGGCTGTTCCGGTGGTTAAGATACATCTTGCGAAGGGATTCCGCTTTCAACGTTGCGGCGCCGTAATGAAGGATCCTCGATTCCGGCACGCTGACAATGCGATACCCGGCCACCCTTGCGCGCCAGCACCAGTCGATTTCTTCCATGTGCATCTGGAACACCGGCTCCAGCCCGCCGATTTCGCGGTACACGCTCATGCGCAGCATCATCGCCGCGCCGGATGCCCACATGATCTCCCGCGGGGCGTCGTACTGACCGGCGTCCGCTTCGCACACGTCAAACCAGCGGCCAAGCGCGAAGGGGTACCCGTAGCGGTCGAGGAGACCACCCGCCGCGCCAGCATAGTCGAAAATCGCGGAGTTGTGCGCGCGGAGGATTTTTGGCTGACACGCGGCGATCTGCGGGTCACGTTCCATGCGTTCGCGCAGCGGTTGCAACCAGCCCGGTTGCGGGAGAGCGTCGTCATTCAACAAAACGGCGTATGCGCCCGCCGCTTCCGCAAGCCCGCGATTGCACGCGCCCACAAAACCGAGGTTTGTCTTGTTTCGAAGTAGCCGAATGCCGGGATAGCGCCGCTGTGCCACCTCCGAGGTGCCGTCGGTGGACGCGTCATCCACCACCAGCACCTCTCCCGGTGCGTCCGTATCTGAAAACAGCGCCTCAAGGCATTCAAAAAGCTGCGATCCCGCATAGTGCGGAATCACGACGGACACGTCATCCCGTGCGATCGTGCTCCCTTTCTTCGAAAGGCCGCCTTTTTGTGAAGGGCAGCCTTTCCCTTGAAACCGGAATGACCCTTTTCCCGCGCTCTTTCACCGACGCGGCAGCGAATCGCTGCGCGGTGTGGTCTGGCGTGCTCTCTGTTCCAGATCCGCGATGCGGCGGTTCACTTCGCCGGCCAGCGTCATGGCGTCCGTTCGGAACGTCCGCGCAAATTCCTGGTTCGCTTCGGCGGTATTGGGAATCACCATCAGCAGGTTTCGGCACCGCTCGAGCATTTCCCGCGCGTTCTGAATGTCCCCGACCTGGTCATAAATCGTCGAAGCCTCGAAAAACAGGCCGATACGGTCCGCGCTTGAGATGCCGGAAAGCGGGGACGGTTTCTGCAGATAAGGATCCGTGGCCAGCAGTAACCTGATCGCCTCCTGCTCCTGGCCCGTGGAACGGAGCAACTGCGCCGTCATGCGAACACGTTCCAGCGAGTAGATGTCGAACACGTGCATGGTGGGCAGTTCGTTCAGCAGCGCCTGGGAAGCCTCCCGCAGATACCCCTGTGTCAGGCTGTCGAGCTGTGCGCCGCCCCGACGGGCAACCGTAGCGCCGTAGTACGCACCGCGCCAATCCCGCGGGATGCGCTGATTGAACTTCACGAGCGTCTCCCTGGCGCCCAGCGTGTCGCCCGTATCGATCTGCTTCTCCGCAAGCCGCAGGTAGGCGGAGCGGTAGTTCGAGACCAGCTTCAGCATGTTGTCGTCCTTGTAAATCCGCTGGTCCATCATGTGCCGGATCTGGTATACGTTGTCCAGATTGTGCTTTGAGCGCTCGATGTCGAGTGCGTACGAGCC
>JAKPPK010000083.1 GCA_029547385.1 Candidatus Latescibacterota bacterium | reverse complement strand
ATCGCAGCCGGCGGAGCCCTCAACTTTCGCAGCCTTCAGGACCTCCTGAACGTCCGCCACGCGTTTCTGCATTTCCTGAGCGCTTTTGACGAACGCGGCAAAGTTGCCAAGGTTTCCGAACATTCCGCCTTATGCTCCGGTTTGGGTGTCTGTCGATTCGCAGGAATCGAGCATCAGGCTCTCATTCGATCAGTTCTAGACCCAGGGATTCGATCAACTTGCCGATGACCGGTTCCTCTTCGACAACGCCCTGAATCAGGGAACCGGCCCGGCGCACGGTTTCAGAAACGTCGCTGTTCTGGCAGCTCTTGTCAACAGCTCGGACCGATATGCGGCGTACGGCCGGAAAATGAGCGCGAATCGCACTGAGCAGGCTCTCGTCCATGCGCGAAACGCGTTCGGCGAAAAATGCCCCGTCGACTTCCAGAATCACCGTGTCGCCATCGATTCCGGTCGGACGCACCTGATGAAACCAAGGTACTGCGGAGGAGGCCGATTTCACGGAATCCACGATGTCCGGCCAGCGGGCAGTCAACAGACCAAGACCCGGCGTTCCAGGCTGGTCTTCCTCGGATTCCCGGCGAACCGGCGGTGGGTGGTCAGGAGATGTGAGGTCGGCGGCTATTCTTTTTGCGGGAACCGCCGAAGGCGTGGAGATGGTCGCTGTTCGCGTTTCTGCCGTCTCAGGCGGAGCAGGTCCCCGTGCGACAGGATGAGGCGGCGCCGCAGGCGGACCCGTCAGAAGCGTGTCCAATCGCCCTACAAGGTCCGAGAGCTCAACGGATTTCTCCATGTAAACCATTTTGAGCAACGCAAGTTCTACACGAACCTGCGGCACGGCGGACTTTTCCAGAAGCGATTCCGCATCCGCCGCAAGAGACAGCATCCTCAAAATGTCCCGGTCAGAGAATTTGCGCGCCTGGGCGGAAAGCCGTTCAAGCTCTTCCGGCTCGAAATCGCTCAAGGCATTCCGGGCATTGGCCGCACAGGCCAGCAGACACCTCAAATGCGACATCAACCCCGAAAGAAACTGCGCCAGGCTTCTTCCGCGGAACACCGTGTCTGCAACTGCAGAAATGGTGGCCGAAACGTCTCTTCTGGCGATCGCGTCCACGAGGTCAAAAAACACGGTGCGTTCGACCGCACCGATGAGGTCGGCAACCTCCGAGGCGGTAACGTGACCTTCGGTCGCGGCAATCACCTGGTCCAGCAGACTCTGCCCGTCTCGCATGGCGCCATCAGCGTACTGCGCGATCAGGTCGATCCCTGCGGGTTCGACGTCTACCTTTTCTTCGCGGCAGATCATCGTCAGTTGGTCGCGAATATCTCGAGTGCTAAGGCGCCGAAAGTCGTAACGTTGGCACCTGGATTGGACAGTCGGGATGACTTTCGTTGCTTCCGTGGTGGCAAAAACAAAGACCACGTGCGGGGGTGGTTCTTCGAGCGATTTCAACAGGGCGTTGAACGCAGCCTTCGAGAGCATATGCACTTCGTCGATTATGATGACGCGGTACCGGCTCTGGGCAGTTGCGTATCCGAGCGTCTCGCGCAGATCCCGAACCTGATCGACGTTGTTGTTTGAAGCGCCGTCGATTTCCATCACGTCGAGGCTGCTTCCGTCTGCGATGGATTTGCACGAATAGCAGGAAAGGCAGGGCGTCGCAGTGGGACCATCGACGCAGTTCAGCGCTTTGGCCAGGATGCGCGCAACGGTGGTTTTTCCGACTCCCCGCGGACCGCAGAAGAGGAACGCATGGTGGATGCGGCCGAGGCGAATCGCGTTCGTCAGGCTGCGGCACACGTGCTCTTGACCGACAACCTCGCTGAACGTAGCCGGACGCCATTTGCGCGCCAGAACGCGAAAGCGCTCATCTGCCATCGCCGGTCTCGGTGTGTCGGGTGAATGCGGGCGGCGGAGAAGGCCAGACTACCTGCGGCGCTCGAACAGGATCGCCTACCGTTGCTACCTTCCGGTCCTGGCGGGGTTCAGCGGATGTCCGCCGCGCAGGGCCTGGCCATCCCCGCCGCCGACATGGAGCCGATACTCGGGGACTCGATAATGTAAGCAGGACTGAGCCGTTCGTTCTGACATCAGTCCTGCAGAAAAAGAATTGGTGGAGCAGATCGGGCTCGAACCGACGACCTCATCCGTGCGAGGGATGCGCTCTCCCAAACTGAGCTACTGCCCCTGGACTCGCAAAGGTCTCGAAGATTGCTATAGCAAATATAAGCCTTCCACAGGCACGGTGCAACGGAAGAAATGGCACTTTCGTCCGCCGCACACGTCCGTCAACGCTTCAGTGCTGCGGAAGCCAGAGCTGACCGAATCGCTGCTTGAACGCCCTCCCGTTCAACAGGGAAACACACCGCGTACCGAATGTATTCTCCGTCGGAACCGGTGTAAGGGACACCCACGATACCGCAGTTCTCGATCATCAACGCGTTGAATTCGTCCGCGGTGCGGACAGGATGCCCGAACGCTTCTCGTGGAATGCGCCAGAACGTGAAGAACCCGGCCTCAGGTGCGGCGGCGAGTTCAAGGTGCGGCGAAAGGAGGTCCACAAGGATGGTGATGCGCTTCCCGTACAGCGCGCGGATGGTATCCAGTCCGGCCCGATCCACCTCAATGGCCCGCATGACGCCGGTTGCCATCGGCGCGACGAAACCGCTGTCCGTATTGCCCTTGATCGTCGTAAGGTCGGCAACGAAATCCGCCGTTCCGAACGCGACACCCACGCGCCATCCGGTCGCGTTATGGCTTTTCGACGCACTGAACAGCTCAATCCACTCCAGTTTCGGGAATTCTGTGGCAACCTGCGACAGATGAGCATGGCTGCCGTGGACAAGCCCTCCATAGGCCGCATCGTTGGCAAGGCGCACTCCGTGTGTCTCCGCCCAGGCGCACAACTCACGCCATTTGTCAACCGACATCGTCGCGCCGGTCGGGTTGTTCGGGTAATTGAACACTGCAAGCGTCACTCCCGCAGGCGCGTCATTGAGTTCCGGTCGAAAGCCATTTGCCGCGTAGAGTGGCCAGTCGTGGTACGCACAGCCAAGATACCCGCTCCACGTGCGAATCACAGGATATCCTGGCCTTGTCGTTCCGGCCACCACAACGGTTTTGCCTGCATTGGCGCCGCATGCGAGAGGCAACAGGCCGATCATGGGTTTGATGCCGGG
>JAKPPK010000082.1 GCA_029547385.1 Candidatus Latescibacterota bacterium | reverse complement strand
TCTCGGCATTCCCATCGGACGACAGCACCGCGCAGGAGATGACGCCCGGGCGACCGCGATGGTGCTTCTCCGGGAAATTGACGACCTTTCTGCCCGAGGAATCAATGACTTTGATGCTCTGGACGCGGTAGTGGCTCCCCTTAATGCGCACCCCGCGAAAAAAAGGTCCCGCCGGCGGATGGTTCCGGTTGAGCAAACCTGACGATTTCCTGCGGTTCTTGTACGTCAGCGGGACTGGTGTCGCTGCGGCTGCGCTGCTACACGTGCAGCAATTGCCTTACGGTTCGCTCCGGCAGCAGTGTTGGCGAAACAGCCTGCCTAGTTACCAGTCCAACGCCGCGCGATTCCACCCGGAACAGGGATGGACCCCGCTGCCACGTCTTATGCCCGGTTGATGATACAGGCGGCAGCGGCCGCACCGAAACCGTTGTCGATGTTTACCACTGTCACTCCCGTCGCACAGCTATTCAACATGCCGAGCAATGCAGCGAGTCCTCCGAAATGGGCTCCGTAACCGACTGAGGTCGGAACGGCGATCACCGGAACGCCCACCATACCGCCCACGACGCTTGCCAGTGCGCCTTCCATTCCGGCCACGACAATGATCACGCTGGCGGCAAACAGCCGATCCTGCGCGCTGAGCAACCGGTGAATACCTGCGACACCCACGTCCGCGAGCAGCGACACGGGGTGTCCCATCGCCTCCGCGGTTTCGATCGCCTCCTCCGCGACGGGCAGATCGCTGGTGCCGGCGCATACAACCAGAATCTCTCCCCGCGTGGGGGGTGGCTGGTTCGATTGCCGAAGAGCCACCGTCCGAGCGGTAAGGTTGTACCGCGCCTGAGGAATTGCCGCGCACAATGCCTCCCCTTGCGCGGCGGTCACACGAGTAGCCAGAAGATCCGCCCCGTGAGAGACAATCCGGTCCGCGATAGCCACAACCTGTTCGACAGTCTTGGATTCGCAAAAAATGACCTCGGGGAATCCCTTTCGCAACGCTCTGTGGTGGTCCAGCTGCGCGAAACCGAGGTCTTCGAATGGGAAAGCCCGGAGGGTTTCCATGGCTTTTTCGGTGCTCAAAGAACCGTCTCTCACTTGTTCAAGGAGGTTTCGGATCCGATCCGGTGTCATGTATCATACTCCGTGGAGGTGGTGAAAGGACCCTGTGTATCAGACGTGTGACTCCATCGCGACTTCGGCACGCTCTCGTCGACCTGGGCGAGGAATTCCGAGTACTCGTTCATTCTCGTCAGAACTTCACTCGCGGAATCACACCGGAACACTTCACGACGGAAGGTCGCGGAATCGGGTGCTCCCCGGGTGTAGAAACCGAGGTGCTTGCGAAAACTCCTTACCGCGATCAGTTCCGTACGCTGCCTAAGCAGGAGAGCGAGGTGCATGGCTGCGATCTCCACCCGCTGTGCCCATTCTACGTTCGGTGGTAACTCCCCCGCGAACGCGGCGTTGATTTGCGCGAAAAGCCAGGGAGCGCCCTGTGCGCCACGGGCCACCATCACGAGGTCGCAACCCGTCTGATTCAACATCTGGACCGCCGCATCGGGCGAAAAGACATCTCCGTTCCCGATGACGGGGATGGTGACGGTTTCCTTCACCGCGCGGATGACACCCCAGTCTGCTTTTCCGCTGTACCCCATGGCCTGGGTGCGGCCGTGCACGGCGACAGCCGCGGCGCCGTTGGCTTCCACGATCGTTGCGATTTCCCGCGCATTCACCGATTGCCAGCCGGAACGAATCTTTGCAGTAACGGGTACCCTCCGGGCCGCATCCACGGCAGCTCGGAGAACCCTGCCGAGGAGCTCCGGGTTCTTAAGGAGCGCCGAGCCTGCGTCCCTTTTCACCACCTTTCTCACCGGGCATCCGAAGTTCACGTCAATGATGTCGACACCCATGTTCTCAATTTTCTGCACTGCGTCAAATACAACGGAGGGGTCGGAGCCAAACAACTGAGCGGCCACCGGCCGTTCGTCTTCCGAGAAGGCGAGCATCCGTTCCGTATGGCGATTATTACGAACAAGACCGTCGGAGCTCACAAACTCGGTATAGACTGCCGAAGCTCCCGCGCGCCGGCAAATCCAGCGAAAGGGTTGTTCACACACGCCTGACATGGGAGCAAGTACCGCATGCCCATAGATCGGAACGGAACCTATCCTGACGACCCTTGATGCCGCCGGGGGAACAGCCGGCAGCGCCGCCAAACCGGTCACGATGGCGGAATCCAGCTGATAGTCAAGCGCTCCCGGATTCATCGCGTCGAATCCTGCTCAAGACGGTGGCCTCGCAGAGCAGGAAAATGCCCCGGAGACGCAACCTCCAACATCGTATCGAACCATGTGGAACGGAAATCGGTTCCACGGCGATAGGCTCACCCGCTCATACCGGAAGGCGCACCCACAGGCGCGGCGAGCAGATCGTAGTCGAAAGCCTTGGTAATTCGTACCCGTGACCACTCGCCCGGCGCCGGAAGACGTGAGCCGCGCACACGTATGACGCCGTCAACTTCCGGCGCTTCGGCATAGCTGCGCGCGATCACTGAATTGCCTGTCCGGCGCTCTGTGAGGACTTCGTACTCCTTACCGACCCGAGCCTTGTTCATGTTGCGTGAGATCGCGCGCTGTGCTTCCATAATAATCGCCTGCCGTTCCGCTGCCACGGATTGAGGCGCGCGGTTTCGCATTCGGGCCGCTTCAGTTCCCTCTTCGGGCGAGAAGACAAAGCAACCCAGCCTGTCGAATTTCGTCTCTTCGACAAAATCGACGAGTTCCCGGAAACGTCGATCCGTTTCGTAGGGAAGGCCGACAATCACCGTAGTCCGCAAAACCATGTGCGGGATTTTTGTGCGGAATTCGTGTATGATCCGTTCAATCTGTGCGCGACCGACGATGCGGTTCATCCGTTTCAGAACAACGTTGTTGATGTGTTGAATCGGCATGTCGAGATACGGCACCAATACTTCTGACTCGGAGAACGCGCGGGCCAGTTCGTCTGTGATATGAGCGGGATGTGTGTAGAGCAGGCGCACCCACCGTATTCCCGGAACCTTCGCTATGCTTTTCAGAAGCAGAGGAAGGGAAGGCTTTCCATACAGATCGATACCCCAGAGGGTGGTATCCTGCGCCACCACATTCACTTCTCGGACACCACGCGCCGCCAGACGTTCCGTCTCGGCGACCAGATCTGCGAGAGGAACGCTGACGTGCCTTCCACGAATCGCTGGGATGGAGCAAAACGCGCACATGTGGTTGCAACCCTCAGAAATGCGCAGATATGCCCAGTGCCCCGGGTTCAGAAGAATCCGTTCGCCACACTGCGGCTCCTCCCCCCGATGGATGCCCAGCGAAGCGTCCAGCCGGTGCACCAGTTCATTCTCCTGAGACCACGGGAGCACGATATCAGCTTCGGGTATCTCCTTGGTGAGTTCTGCCGCATACCGTTCTGCCAGACATCCCGTGATTGCCACCGTTCGAACACCGTGTGTCTTTTTCAGCTTCAGGGACTCGAAAATCGTCTGGAGACTCTCTTCTTTCGCGGCCTGAATGAACCCACAGGTGTTGATGACCACTGCTTCGGCTCTTTTGGGATTGTGCACGATCCTGTAACCGGCTGAGGCGAGCGCGCCCAGCATTTGTTCTGCATCGACCTGAGCCTTTGCGCACCCGAGCGGTATCATTGCGATAGAACGACCGGTCCGACCCTTCCGTGTCTTCGGGTTGCCGGTGGCGTGTGTGGCGTCTAACTGAAACGGGATCTTTTTCAACGGCA
The DNA here is from genome assembly GCA_029547385.1 of Candidatus Latescibacterota bacterium. Classification (GTDB taxonomy): domain Bacteria; phylum Latescibacterota; class MWCZ01; order MWCZ01; family MWCZ01; genus MWCZ01. The sequence continues at coordinate 12,166 of JAKPPK010000082.1, read as the reverse complement.
GCCCTCGTGATTTTCCTTCGGCAGACTCAAGTGACTGGTTCGTACAAGATACGCACGTACCGCTTCCCAGTAACAGAAAACCGATGTCCACGGCGCCGTAGGGGCAAAGGGGGCTTCGTCCGTATATTCTGTATCCCGGGTTCCCTCGTTTGCCTGTGCTCGATCTTCGGATAAGAAGCGGAAAATACGATGCGCGATCTCGTTGTCACGCCTTTCCGTAACGAAACCTCGGCACATCCTCGGCATCACCACGATCAGACCGGAGAACCGATGGACGACTCCCCGAAAGACCATTGCGGTGTCATTGCAGTCTACAACCTGGACAAAAAGAGCAACCGCTCGGTGGCGCCCATAGTTTCAAGTGCGTTGCTGGACCTCCAACACCGCGGCCAACTCGGAGCCGGAATGACTTCATTTGACCCCGGGCGTACCCACCTGCTGAAGACGCACAAGGACACCGGCTCCGTCCACGAGGTGTTCCAGTTGGGTCACCCGCTTGAGGCCAAGCGTCTGTTGGAGGATTACCGCGGCTGCGCCGCGATCGGCCACGTGCGGTATGCAACAAGCGGCCGGGATCAGGCGGAGTATGCGCAACCCTTCGAGCGACAGCACAGCCGGCGCTGGAAATGGTTCTCGCTCGCGTTTAATGGCAATCTCGCGAACTACAGCGACTTGCGCGACCATCTCACGAAAACGCGCGGCTACCACATGGTCTACAACGTTGACACCGAGGTGCTCGTCCATCACGTTGCGTACGCGTTGAGAGGTGAAAAGAAGCCCTTTCTCGTTACGGTGTTCTCGGAACTGACGTGCGATCTCGACGGCGCGTACAATATCGTGTTTATTAACGCAGACGGAGACCTCGTTGCTGCACGAAGCCCGCTCGGGATAAGGCCGCTTTGCTATGGCATCATAGACGGGATGTTTGTTGCCGCGTCAGAAAGTGTCGCGCTTACGAACATGGGAATAGAGGATTTTGTGGATGTCGAGCCGGGGGAGATGGTCTGGGTTGACGGGGAAACCCGGACGGTTCACGTGGACCGTTTCACGCAACCTCGCGCCCACGCCCACTGTTTCTTTGAATGGGTATATTTCGCGCACGTGACGTCTGTGCTGGAGAAGCACGCGGTGTACGACGTTCGTTGGCGACTCGGCGCGTCTCTGGCATCACGCGAGAAGCTCTCCATGGACGCCGATTGCGTAGTGGTTGCCGTTCCAGACACGGCGAAGCCCATCGGTGATGCCTTCGGTTTCACGCTGGGCATTCCGTCGCTCGAAGGAATCGTCCGAAACCGGTATGTCGGCCGCACGTTCATCGAGGGAGAAGACCGCGCCGGCAAAGTAAGACGCAAGTACACCCTCGTGACCAGCGTGCTTCGAGGCCGTAGAGTGTTTCTTACGGAAGACAGCCTTGTGCGCGCGACAACACTCCGCGGCCTGGTGGACCGGGCACGAACACAGGGCGGGGCGAAGGAAGTGCACCTCCGAATCGGTTCGCCACCGGTAATCGCGCCATGCTTCTACGGTATTGACATGTCCACCCTTGGCGAGTTGTATGCCCCGAAGTTCCTCAAACCCGGTTACTCGGATGAAGAGCTGGACAGAGTGTGCGACGAGATGGCACGCCAGCTCGGGGCCGACTCGCTTCGCTACCTTCCAATTGGCGATCTCGCGGCGTGCGTTGGTCTTCCCCACGATCACCTGTGCACCGGATGCGTTACCGGCAGGTATCCGACAAAGGCCGGTGAACGAATTTTCGCGAAGGAACAGGCTCGCCAGAGCAGCATGCCGGCCGGTCGCAGTTATGAAGTGACTGCGGTGGATCATGTTGCTGCCGACGAAGCCCGTTGAACGCGGACTTTCGCTGCCCGGATCGCCGGGGCACACGCACGAATCTGAACGGAGTATGACGTATGGGCGCTGTTCGAATCGGAGTTCTTGGAGGGGGCGGTATCCTTGGGTCTCATGCGCCCGCGTACGCGAAAATCAGAGATCTCTGCGAGGTCGTTGCGGTCGCCGAGCCCGATGTGAAACGGCACGACCGTGTGAAGGCGCTCCTAGGCGCCGACGTCAGACTTTACGCGGATTACCGTGACGTGATCGGTCTGGCGGATGTTGACGCAGTTGATATCGTGCTCCCCCATTATCTGCATCTTCCCGCAACCCTCTGCGCGGCGGAGAAGCGCAAGCACGTTCTTGTGGAAAAGGTGATGGCGAGGAACGTGTGCGAATGCGACCAGATGATCGACGCGTGTGATAAGGCCGGTGTCTCGCTGACCGTATGCCACGACCGCCGCTACGACGCAAAATGGATTGCCTTGAAAGAGGTGGTGGATTCGGGGGCCCTAGGGGAGATTTTCTACTGGAAACTTGAGCACAACCAGAACGTGGTATTCCCGGAAGGAAGCTGGGTCCGTTCGCGGGAGGGACTCGGGGGCGGCGCGATTATGAGCTGCCTGACGCACCAGATAGACTCCCTCCGTTGGTACGGCGGCGAGTTCGCACGGGTGAGCTGCATGACGCGAGTGATTCCCGAACGAATGGAAGGCGAGACCGTTGGCGTCATCATCGGAAAAATGAAATCAGGTGCGCTTGCGCAGCTTTCAATCAACTGGTTCACGCGATCTAACGGCGCGCGTCCGAACGACCTTTGGTACGAGCTGGTCCACGTATGCGGAACGAGGGGCGAAGCGTACTTCATGTCGAGCCGCGGAACGTTCGTGATGCTTCATGACGCATCGGACGCCGCCGCAGTATCCAGATACGGTCGGGAGGCTCTGGACGGGTTTGCTGAAGTTCCGAGTGGAACTTGGACCGGACACGAACGGTGCATTGCGGAATGGGTGAAGAGCCTCCGCGGCGAGCCTTCGCAGGTGATTACGAGTGGCCGCGACGTGCGCGGCACCGTTGAGGTAGCGGAAGCGGCGTACCGCTCCGCGCAGTGCGGCAGAGAGATCGAGCTCCCCATCAACCCTGTGCCCGGCGAATGACCAGACTGCATACGGCGAGTAAGGCGTTGCCTCGGGATCGTGGAGTGAGACCATGCGCGTAGGTGTGGACACGTTCACCATTCGAGAACTGAAACTTGATCCCTTCGCGACCTTTGACTACCTGGTCAAACGTGGATTTGACGGGGCGCAGTTTGGAGGACTCCGAAGCCTCAGCAAAGAGCTTGACGCAGCCATGTTGCGTGAGGTACACAGCGAAGCGGACCGCCGGGGGCTGTATTGCCATGTCTCGGTGCCATGCTGCAACCCTCACATTGTCGCGGGAGACCTGGCTGAACACATCGCGGAATTGACGAAGCAGATCGAAGCCGCCGCGGAAGCAGGGTGGCATGAGTTCCACTCCACCCTCGGAAACGGGACGGAACGATACGAGCATCCCGTTCGCTGGACACAACAACTCGCCGATTCGGCGGACTTTGTCCGAAATCTGGGCCCGGTTCTTCGCCAGAATGGAAGCAGGATCAATCTGGAAACACACGGGGACGTTACTACGTTCGAACTGGTGCGCCTTATTGAAGACGTGGGGCCGGACATTGCGGGAATATGTCTCGACACGGCGAACGTTCTTTGTCACGCGGAAGACCCTGTGCTCGCAGCGCGCCGTGCCGCTCCCTATACTCATCTCACTCACACCAAAGACGGGATTATCTATTTTTCCCGCCAAGGGTACGTGAGACAAGGACGCCCACCGGGACAAGGCTGCCTTTATTGGAGTCAGATACTGCCTGCGTTGGCGGAGTTCTCCCCTGATCTGCCCCTCTCAATCGAGGACCACAAATGGCTCTTCGAGTTCAACGTTTTTGAGAAACGCTGGCTCGCGCTGCATCCGGACCTCACTCTCGAGGAGTTCGCACGGGTAATGCGACTCGCTCACCTGTGCGAGGAACGGATCGCCTGCGGAGAATTGGAGAACCCGGACCGATACGAAGCAATTCCTTATGCAGAACAAATGGAGGAACGACTAGCGTTCGGCAGGGATTTCCTGAACGCGTTGCTGGTGGCAAGAGGCTTGAAGACGAAGAAAGGCGCGGAACAGAGCTCCGCGCCTTCTTGATCGCCTGCGCCCTGTTTCAACGGGGTTTCGGGAAGTAGTACGCCTCAATCATGGCGCAGATCGCGTGGTATGTCGGAAAATGATCCTCCTGAACGTACTTCGTCACGGTCCCCGGCGCCTTGATGGCGATGTCAGCCATGGCCGCGAGTTTCCCGCCATTTTCTCCGGTCATTCCGATGGTCGTCATACCCAGCGCTTTGCCTACCTGAAGCGCGTACAGCACGTTGGTTGCATTTCCGCTCGTTGAGATCCCGAGAAGCACGTCCCCCGGGCGTCCCATCGCGAACAGGTCCTGAGCGTAGTGGATATCGCGCAGTTTGTTGTCGTTTTGAATTGCCGTAGCGAGCGGATTGCTGTTGCCGAGCGCATACGCTCTGAGGCCCTGCTCGAGATGAGTTGTCAGTGCCTCGGCGTCGGGCAGACCGGCGAATTTCGCCTTTTGCTCGGATGTGAGAGAACGATCCCGTTCAAACGATTTCAGCAGCTCGCCGGCAATGTGAACGGAATCCGCGAAACTCCCTCCGTTCCCGCACAGGAAAAGCGTCCCGCCCCTGTCATAACACCGTATGAGCGCGCATATGACGCGACAAAGCGTCGGTGCGAGGTATGCGAGATGCGGACGCCGCACAACGAAGTCCTCAAGAATTGCCACCACTTCGGGGTGGGTCGCCGCCACTCGTTCCGTTAGCGCGAGGTCATCCGGATAGGGAGCAAGGCTGCTCGCGATAGCTCGTTTGTCCAATCCCATTTTCGCCTCTCAATCGGTCGAAAAACTGACTAGCCCATGCGTTTCCGGATTTCCTGATACAACGCGGGAATCGCCTTGAAGAAGTCGCCCTGGATGTAATGTCCCTTGCCCCCGAAGGCCTCGGGGATTCTTGTCACAACGCTCTTCACGTCTCTGAAGTAGTAACTGTGTTTGTGCTCATCCTGCATATGTTCGAGGTTGGCGGGACGAATGTCGAAATCGGCCGTTACGAGTCCTGTCGGGGGCTCGCCCACGTTTGCCGCCATGCTGACTGCCTTCAGGAAGACTTCCGGCCCCGTCACGGCAGAACCGACGTTGAGATACACTCCGCCGCCTTTCCGGTGCATTTCGAGGACGTGGGCGGCGAAAACGCCGAAGTCCCGTCCACTGCATCCCCCTTTGCACTCACCGTCGAAATTCGGGTGCTGGTCGGTGATATCCGTACCCATCGTCGCATGGATGGTCACTGGAACTCCCTTGAGATACCCCTGCGCAAGGTAGCTCTCATGCTTCCACGGGAATTCCATCTTCAGCTCCTGCGCCGCTTCGCCGTTGATCACGCGGCCGAGCGTTTCCCCAAGTCCAAGTTTGCGGTCGTTTCCCCATTTCATCGCATCGTTGATATAGAAGCCGGTTTCGGCGGCGAGACCGAACTCTCCCCGTGGCAGCGCGTTCGGCACGACTTCCGAAGTCTCGCCGATCAGCGCCAGCTCGAAATCGTGGATCGCGCTCGCGAAATTGCCGCACAGGAGGGTGCAGATGCCCCGCTGCATCAGGTCGATGATAAGGGGCGACATTCCCGCTTTCACCGGATGAGCGCCCATAAGCCATATCACCGGGTACCCCTTGTCGCGCGCTTTGACGATCGTGTCGGCGATGTTCCCGAGCTCCGGATGCGAGAATTCCGGTGTCATAGCCATCACACGGTCGGGGAAATACAGATCCTCCTGCCGAACCTTGTTCTTCCGGTTTTTGATCGGGTAGGTGGAGATCTTCTCATAGGGGAAATATGGATACTTGCCGCGATATTCCATTTTTGAGCCTCCTTTGCAACGAAAAAACGACAGACGATTTCGGCGCGATGAATCTAGGCAGTACGATTCTGCGAATTGCGGTAATTTTGTTGATCGGCGCCACAAAAGGCCCGCGCGAGCCCTTTCAGCGTCAGATCAGGGTCAAACTCGGCTTCAGGGAACTCCGTTTTCAGCCATTCTGCCTGTCCCCCGGTCAGCCACAAGGCAGGGTGTCCTCCCACCTCCTCGCAGGTTCTTCGGACCAGGCGGACCGCCCCTCCCAGCCAGGAATGGTACACGCCAATCTGCACGCATTCCGGAGTACTCCGACCGATTACTCTCGAAGGTACGGAGGGGGAAACTACGCGTATCTGGTCTGTTCCCGCCGTCAAAGCTTCGAACATGAGCCGGAAGCCCGGCATGATCGCCCCACCCAGATACACGGCCTCCCGCGTGACGACGTTCGTGTGCAAAGCGGTGCCGGCTCCCACAAGCACGAGCGGGCCACCTTTCCGTGCGTATGCTTCGGCGCAGGCTGCCACTCGATCTACACCGGGCTCGCCATGCTCATAGTCTATTCTCAGTCCGAAGCCGGATAGCGAAGTCATGCCTGTCACGCCGGTACCGTTTGCGGCCAAAAGGGATGCTACACGGGCCGCCGCCCAGCTCACAACCGCACCGATGACTGCATATCGTTGCCCGACAAGTAGTTCTGCAACTCGGGGCGCGATCTGTGACAAATCACTGACAGTGTCAATCTCGGTAAGCAAACCTGTCTCCAGTCTTTCCACCTGGAGCAGATTCCTGCCCTCGAAAAGGCCGAACTTGACATCCGAATTTCCGATGTCAACGGCGATGAAGCTCGACATGCACCACCTGTTGAGGGACTCAGGGACTACGTTTCCATCGAATTGAAGGTACTCTGAGGCGCGTGTGGAGCCAAACGGCAGACGTCCGATCGAAGAGCGCGGGAGAGGTAGCGGTCACTCGATGTATCGGATTTCACAAGGCCGAGCTCGCAGCCGTGTGGTGATCTCGTAGCTGATCGTTCCGCACCACCGGGCCCAGTCGTTAGCCGTTATGGCCTGGTCGCCCTTGGAACCGATCAGCACCACGGGGTCGCCGAGATGGACCTCCCGCAGGTCGGTAACGTCAATAGTGGTCTGATCCATGCTGATTCGGCCCACGACAGGTGCTTTTCTGCCGTTTACGAGAACCCAGGAGCGGTTTCCTGCGGTCCACGGGATGCCGTCCCCGTACCCGGCGGGGATCGTTGCAATCAGAGTGCGGCGGTTGCACCGGAATGTCTCGCCGTAGCCGACATAGTCGCCTTCTTCTCGCCAGTGCAGAGCAACCACGCTCGTTTCCAACCGAAGGACCGGGCGCAGTTTACCCGAGGCGAACGCTGCGCCGGGCGGAATGCCGTAAAGCATGATTCCGGGGCGTACCATGTCCGCGTGAGTCTCAGGTAACCCCATGATTGCCGCGCTGTTGGCCGCATGGCAGCACGGAACGGCTATTCCGCGGGTTTTCCAACGGCTGAGAAGTGCGTGGAACCGGCGCCACTGCTCAACGGACCTTTGTTGATCGGTGTCCGCAACCGGGAAATGCGTCATGACTCCGGCCCAACTAACTTCCGGCGCCTGGGACAGGCGAACAGCCAGTTGACTCGCTTCCTCGAAAGACGCACCGAAACGTGCCATACCGGAATCAACCGCGAGGTGGACGATCGGAACACGCCGAGACGCTTTGCCCGCTCGAAGCACAGCTTCCAACCGATCGGCGCAGTCTATTGCGATTTCAACGTCCGCTCGTACCAGGTCATTGGTTGCTTCAAGTGATTCAGGTCCGATCAGCACAATGCGCCCGCCGATGCCGTTTTGGCGGAATTCCAGCGCTTCATCGAGTCTCGCGACGCCCAGGGCGTCTGCGCCGGCTTGCAGCGCTGCGTTCGCGCACCGGAGTGCCCCATGTCCGTACGCGTTCGCTTTTACGCACGCAAGTATCAACCGGCCTTTGCCTACGAGTTCTCTGACGAAACGCACGTTTGCGCGCAATGCTTCAAGGTCCACGGTGGCTTTGGTGGCGCCTGCCATTCGAACGATTCCTGTTGCGTTCTGTGCTCGCTGTGCTCTATTCGTTGCCGAACGCGTCGAGTGGGAGACGGGGGTTCGGGTTGAAATTGTACCCCGCTCGACGCCCGCGCTCAAACCAGAATGCGCCGGCACACGCAGTCATCGCCGCGTTGTCCGTGCAAAAGACCGGGGAAGGCCTCGTAACCTCAATGCCGATTCGGGCGCAGGCGGCTTCCATCTCGCGACGAAGCGCGGAGTTGGAAGCCACTCCGCCTGCAAGGACGACGCGTTTGGTCCTCATTTTCCGCGCGGCCCGGAGTGTTGTCTGGACAAGCGCCCCGACCGCTGCGTTCTGGAAACTTGCGGCGAGGTCCGCTTTGCGCAATTCCAGTTCGTTCTCCGGCGTTTTCTCCACTGCCAGCAGCACGGCGGTTTTCAGCCCGCTGAAACTGAACGCAAAAGGGTCCCCTTTGATGAAAGCCTTCGGGAACTTCACCCCGTCCGCGTTACCGTCACGGGCTAATCTGTCTATCAGTGGCCCCCCGGGGTACCCGATGCCGAGGATTTTCGCAACCTTGTCAAATGCCTCTCCCACGGCGTCGTCCCGCGTCGTTCCTAGAACGCGATAGGTGCCCCATTTGGGTACCCAGATCAATTGTGTATGCCCACCAGACACGACGAGAGCGAGAAAGGGAGGCGCGAGGTCAGGATGCTCGATGCGGCTGGCGAACACGTGCGCTTCGATGTGATGGACGGGAACCAGCGGGAGGTTGCGGGTGAAGGCAACACCCTTCGCGAAAGACACCCCGACGAGCAACGAACCGATCAAACCGGGACCCGCCGTAACGGCGAGTGCATGAATCTCGTCGAGGGTCACGCCTGCATCGGCGAGTGCCTGCCGGACCACGGGAACAATGCGCTCCGTGTGGGCCCGCGACGCCATCTCCGGAACGACGCCCCCGAACGGGATGTGCTCCGCCTGTGAGGCAATTACATTAGAGCGCAGACCGGATTCCGTGTCAAACACCGCTGCGGCTGTTTCATCGCACGAACTCTCGATGCCCAGGACAATCATCGGACAGATTCCGATCGTTGGCCTGGCACGAGTCGGACGATTTCCGGGGTGATTTGCTTCACACGAACGCCCGGCGGAACCGACACCTTCACCGGCAGGTCTGCGCCTCCTCCCTGCGCGCTCTGCTGGTAATCCACCTCTGCAGAAATCTGGTCGGCGGAGACATTTTCAAGGACGTGCTCACCACCGGTGAGGTCCACCGCCACAACGGCGGGATTGGCGATCAGGTTCACTCTCTTCGGCAGGTTCGTTACGACTACCGGAATGTCGCTGAAGCGCCGTTCTGCAAGCGCCTGGACCGTCGCCCGCACCCGCACCGTTTCAGGGCTTGCCACAAGGCCCATCTCGCGGGGCAACTCCAGTGTCACCAGTTCGCCGACGTCTGAGGAAACGTCGCTGAGAACCACGCTGTCCGTGAGGACGGTGCGAATACTACCGATGACGTTTCGCGGCCCCCCCAATCTTACCTTCGGTGGGTCTACGCGAACATCTCCGACGACCGTGTAGCCGGGCTTTACACCGATACCAACCCTCGGTATCACCTGAGCCTCACGCATTTCGAGGAAATCGAAGTCCAGCAATACCGATCGTGGTTCCTCGATGTTTGTGACGACAATTCCGCGGTTCGGATCCAACCCCTGTACGTCGTCGGTAGATATGTCCAGCGTGAGTGCTTCGGGGCGACTAACTCGCGGCTTCAGAACGACGCGCGCGTGGCGTAGCCCGACCAGAATCTGTTTCCCCGAGCCTGAGATCCGTACCTGCACGGTCCGCGGTACGTCATTTGATACGACGAAACGCCCCGAGGGCTCCCTGATTTCCAGCGGAAGCGAAACAACTCGTTCGTACGTCTGGTCGGTTTTCACGTGCAGCCACAGGGTGAAACCGACTATGAACGAGGCGACTTTCAACGGCCAGTTGCGGCGGAGGACTTCGAGGAGACTCATCAGGGCGGAGCTTTCAGTTTTTTGCACAACAGGGACGGAATTCCATCGTCAAACCCCGATGTGGCGAGGCCGACAATCTTGACAACATTATAGGTGCGGCGGCCTCCCGGGTCAACCTGAGCGCCTTCCCGGCGTCACAGTCTGAGTGTCTCGTCGGGTTGCATTTCGTATTGGAGCAGCGCACCGGTTCTCGGGTCGGTGAGGCGGCATACCCCGCCACAGGCGCTGTAGACGATGATTTCTTCAATGCGGCCTGTTTCCGTTTTCGTTGCCGATACCCGGAATCCGCCCTCTGCCGCGAAATTCTGCATCGCAACCGGAACATCCGGAGGTACGCCCGGGAAAATGTGAAGGCTCTGGTAGGAAAGGAGCATGCTTTCCGGAACAATCGGGGCGTTCGGACTGGGAACGCCGAGCCGCGGCCTTACGCACGAATCGAGGTAGAACCGGTGTGGTTCCCATACCCGGATGTGACGCAGTGTGCGATAGGCCAGTGCTTTGGCCTCAGGAGGTGAATCGAGGCCAACATCGTCTCCCCAGAACACAGGCGAAAGGGGAACCGGGATGTTGTACTCAATCGGAGGAGCGCCGGCCACGTCGGTCCAGATCTCTTCCCCGTCGACAGCGCACGTTGGGTACGGCGCCAATCGCGCGGCTGCGGCCCTCCATCTCTCAGCTTGTTGAGAATCGGTATGCAACAGGTCGGCCGCCTCGGCTGTTGCGTTCAGAAGATACTTCGTAAGCGAAAGTGCCGATGTGCTGTCTCGATTGCGCTCGAACCGCGCAGTGAGCCCCCAGTGCTCGGGAGACACCGTCGGCACAATGTGCAGATGGCCGTCTTCCCCTTCTGAAAGGTACGCGGTGCAAAAATCGGCACAGCTTCGCATCACCGGGTATGCCGTATCTCGCAGAAACGCGGTGTCCCCCGTGTAGCGAAAGAAAAGCCACAGAGGTTTTGCGACGAGCCCGTTCAACCCGATGTCCTGTTCCCATGTGAGGTTGGTGTGCGCGATTCCCCGGCATCGAAGCGGGAAATGAACGAGAGGATACATTGCCCCCGGGAGCCCGTACACATCCGCCGCGTTTTCCTCAGCCTGGGGCAGCAGGTCGCGAATCATGTCCGCGAAAAGCCGCACGTCCTCGAACCTTCCGAGTGTCAGGAGCGGCTCTGCCCTGATTTCGTTAAGGTGAAAGTCCGCATGCCAGAGTCCCGCATCCTGAAAGCAGAATTTCGTGGGCCCCACGCTGCACATGGGGATGTCACCGTAGTACCCACCCTTTCTTCGCAGGTTTGGCAGTATCGTCGCCGGCGCGTTCAGGACAGCTTGACCATTCAAAGTCGCGATCGCCCGTAGGGCTCTTCGCGCTGAATCAAGGGCCTTTTTCTGCTCCGCACGCAGAAACGCCACTCCCTGCCGTTCCGCCTCCACGAGCGTGTTGGCTGCTTCCTGGATCGGGTCCAGGGAGTCCTGTGACGTGGCAACCGTAGCCAGGATGCAAAACCTGTCGCCAGGCTCGTGAAGGGCCAGAGTCGCCGCCGCGCCCTCGGCTGAGTTTATCGGGGCGTAGCGCTTTACCGTCCCGTGGTCGAGGCGACCTTCTTTTTCTGCCCAGTAGGGTGCGCCGAGTCCCCTCCCGGAAGTGTCCAGATGGAGCGATGCGCGCAGACCAACAACACTGGCCGCAGCCGCGAATACAAAACCGGCTTCGAACGTGCTGTCGGGCGGAAAGGTCTGCTTCACGCCGCCGCCGTTGCCTATGGGCAGGCAAAACGCATCGGGCATGGGAAACGGCGCGAAGTCCATGGCCGACGGGTGCCCCCCGATTGTCGGATCTGTCGGCTCCCCGGGCAGGATGGTATCGCGGTGGCGGTACACCCGCACGGCCAGGTCCGTGGGTTCCAGGCCTTGCTGCGTGCATTCGCACACAACAAGGCGTCGCGTGAGCGAAACCCAGATTTCCACAATCAGGGTTTTACGCGGTCCGGTAACGCGCAATTGAAGGGAATTCCCGGTGTGTTCGGCGTGAACATCGGTTCCGAACGGCGTGAGGAAAACGATTTGTGCGCCCGGCTTCGGACACGGGAAGTCGTACCGCTGATACAAATGATATATCGTTTCGTTGGGGCTTCGGGCAATTTCCGCGAGACGATCCGCGAAGGCCAATTCCCGGATTTTTTCGAGCGTAACAAGGGGTTGCTGCTCTGCAAACCAGCGTCGGTCCCAGATATCAGACGCTCCGAGCAA
>JAKPPK010000059.1 GCA_029547385.1 Candidatus Latescibacterota bacterium | reverse complement strand
AGGCTTCCCCAACCCGTCTCGCCGGCGAACATCGGCTTCGCGACACGGTTCGCGAACTCGATGAAGGCGTCGTTTGCCGCGCTGGCGCCGTAGAGGTGGGGCGTGAGTACGTCGCACATCGGCTCCACCAGTTCAAGCTGGTGCAGGTCAGGTGGGACGCCGATCGTGACGGGAGCCACCGCGCCTGTTCCTTTCACGAACCCGTGCAGGTCGGCAAGCCATGGGACGAACACCTCCTCCCTCCCGCTGTTGAACGGTTCGTTGCACAGGTCCCACACCAGGATTCGCTCATCGTTGAGGAATGGTGTGACGAGGTCGCGCGCGTAACGGTGGAAGTAGTTGACCTCCCGGTGGGGCGAGTTCCAGTATCCGACCATTTCCGCGTTGATGCCGCCGAAATCGGGCAGGCTGCGCCAGTTGTTGAACAGGCACGGCATCGCGCGCAGACCGAGATGGCCGAGGATGTCCAGCACCCGCCCGAAGTTCCGGACGAAACGCGCGGGTTCGCGCAACCAGGCATCGAACGAGAGCCAGAGTCGGATGGCATTCGTGCCGGGGAAATGCTCATTCGCACGGGCCAGCTCGGTGGCGATCAGGCGTTCGTCGAAATGGAGCCAGATTTCCAGCCCGGTGGGCGCGTAACTGGGTTGATACCCGAACCCGCGCACCCAGAAGAAGGATTGGTTATGCAGCGTGGTCATGGGACCGGTTTTCCTTCCAACCGTCGTTCATTGGGGGGTTGTCTTGCGGTCGCGGTGACCCCGCGGGCACAAGACGGAGATACGGCATATAGGACCGATGGGACAGCGTTGCGCAACGAAGATGCCCACAGCATGAGTGGCACTGTGCGGCGAACGTGAAGCAGGTTCACAACTCCGTTCTCCCAGATTCAGCCGGGTCACGGAAGCGCTCCAGATCACCCTTGAATTCGAGACCAAGAACCTGCTGTGCCCGCGCGACGTTGCAGAACTTCTCTGCTCCCGGGGTGCCGACGATGTGCAGGATCTCGTGTTCAATGGTCGGGTTTTCCGCCGCCAGGAGGCACGCCTCGGCAAGGTCGTACCGGCAGACCCACCCCAGCCGCCATGGCGAGCCTGTTTGTCCGAGTTTCTCGCGGAACCTGCCGATACCAAGGCGGCTGTCGACGATGTAGTCGGGGCGCAGCACGACCGTGCTCATGCCGTGCGCTTCGTGGTATTGCCGGCACATCTCCTCCTGCAGGCGCTTGCAGACGCCGTACAGGTCGCCCTCGGCGCGGCGAACGGTGGCGTCGTAGAACAGTCCCTGCGGATGAATCGTACCGCAGGAGCCTACGTGAACGACGCGGCGGATGCCGGCCAGCCGCGCCGTTTCGAGCACGTTCCACATCCCTTTGAGGTTGATAAGGAACGGGCGCGGATCGTTCGGGTCGTCGGCCTTCGGGAAGAACACTGCCGTGTGGATTACGGCGTCCATGCCGGTAATGGCCCGCTCCACGGTCGGGTAGTCGGCGATGTCGCCGTGGACGATCTCGCCCTCCGTCCAGTCGCCATCAACGTCACGCCATTCAGCCCAGGCGTCGGGTCCGCGGTCAAATGCCCGGACGGTGGATCGCCCGGATGCCTGTGCTAGAATTGCCCTGCCGAGCCAGCCGGCTGCTCCGAAAACGACGATGTTCACGGTGGTTCCCCCCTTTGGCGCGCATGAGAAGACGACATTCAGACCACGCTCACCCGCAATTCGCTATCACGCACCGGCACCATCGTGCATTGGAGGCGATCCGCTGCTACGGCATCAGCAGTCCTCCCTCGCCGGCCCGTCTCTTGATTAGGCAAAACGTCGTCTTCGTGTCAAGGGGAAACTGCGGAAAATTTCGTAACGAGGTTGGTGCGGAAAACCTTGCGCGCTTCGGGCGGCAAGCCTTGCAGCGTCTCGTTCTTCATGCTATGTTCTTATTTAGTAATTATTCCTATCTAATTTTTTTTCTTATTCTTGAAAGGGGCAGTGTGGACCCTGCACAGGATGATATCAAAAAGCGGTTGCTCACCTTTGAAGAGGGCCTTAAGGCGGCGGGCATACGCCTGACCCCCCAGCGACTGGAGATCATCCGGGTGCTGGCAGAGTCGAACGACCACCCGGATGCGGAGACGATCCATCGTACCCTTCGTGCCAGAATGCCGACTTTGTCGCCGGACACCGTGTACCGCACCCTTTGGCTGCTCCTCGATCTCGGGCTCATCACCACACTGGGGCCATCTCGGGGAAAGGCGCGGTTCGATGGGAATCTGGCGCCTCACCACCACTTTGTCTGCACAAAGTGCGGTCTTGCGCGCGATTTCACGTACCCGGACTATGACCGGCTGAGCATTCCGGACGTGGTGAAAACGTTCGGAAGTGTCGAAAGGATGGAGGTGGAAATCCGGGGCGTCTGCGCCGATTGTGCGCGGAGAGGTGGTCCGATTTCACGCGCGTAAGTCACTCGCGGCGCCGCGGCGTGGCTGTGGCGCCTCAGGCTTCATCACCGATTGCGCCAACCAAGGAGGGAAGACCATGCCCAGGAAAAAGAAACTCACCACGGTGGTGGGGGCACCCGTCGTTGACAACCAGAACCTGATGACGGCAGGCCCGCGGGGACCCGGACTGTTGCAGGACGTCTGGTTCCTCGAAAAGCTGGCTCATTTCGACCGGGAAGTGATCCCGGAGCGGCGTATGCACGCGAAGGGATCGGGCGCGTTCGGCACGTTCACCGTCACGCACGACATCACCAAATACACGAAGGCCAAGATTTTCTCGAAAATCGGCAAGAAGACCGACTGCTTCGTGCGTTTTTCCACGGTGGCCGGTGAGCGCGGCGCGGCCGATGCCGAGCGGGACATCCGCGGTTTCGCCGTCAAGTTCTACACCGAGGAAGGCAACTGGGATCTTGTCGGGAACAACACGCCGGTGTTCTTCCTGCGCGACCCGCTCAAGTTCCCG
>JAKPPK010000056.1 GCA_029547385.1 Candidatus Latescibacterota bacterium | reverse complement strand
CGACAACACCAGAGCCAGAATACCTGCCACAAAGGCGATCGCAAAGGACCACCAGAGCGTCTTCTTGACCGAATCAGAAATAAGTAACGCCGTTGCGGCGGGAGCACTCAGCATTGCGAAAACGAGTATCGATCCGATTGCCTTTACCAGAAGTGCGGAGGAAAGGCCTATCAATGCAAATAGGAGGTAATTGTATCGGTCTGCGTTGATGCCAAATGCCCGGGCTCCGTCGAGATCGAAAGAGACGAAAAGGAATTGTTTCCAGAAAACGGCGAAGACCATCGCGAGGCAAATAGTGAGAAATGCAAGCAACGCGAGATCCTGATTTGTGATGAGCAGGACATCGCCCATAAGCAGGCCCCAGACGCGGCTGGCTGACTCCGGAATCAATGAGATCAACATCACGGCCAACGCCATGGAAAGAGCGAACCCGACCCCGATTGCCGTATCGGAACCAGCCGTACTGCCGCGATTGCGCGCGCTGCCGGCTGCAAGTGCCAGCAGAACGGCAAAGACTGCCGCGCCGAAGACGGGACTGATACCAAAAGCGCTGCCGCGGCTTTCCAGTACGATCACAAGCGCCGCGCCCCCGAGTGCGGCATGGCTGGCACCGGAAACCAGAAAGGTGGAGCTGCGGAAATTCGCAAATGCGCCGCTCAGTGCGGCATTCACCGCCACAAAGAAAAAGGCTGCCGCAGCCCGGAGCACGAACGTTGAGGAAAGATAGGAGAAAGGATCAGGCATGGGTATCTTCCACCAGCGGGTGCAGGAACCCTTCCGGGCAGATGACTACCGGCACGTCAGTGCCGTATGCCCGCGTAAGATTTGCGGGGCGGAGCACCTCGTCCGGCGTCCCGGCAGCCACGATCTCTCTGTTCAAGAGGACGAGGTTGTCGAGGTGGTGCACAATGGTGTGAATCCCGTGTACGACAGTTATTACCGTCTTCCCTTTCTGGCGTACGAGTCCTGAAAGAAGCTTTGCCGTCGCGTGCTGGCTGGTCATGTCCATCGCGGAAAACGGTTCGTCGAGGACCAGTAGCTCCGGTTCGAGAGCAAGCGCCCGGGCAAGCAGCACCCGCTGTTTTTGGCCGCCGGAGAGAAGGCCGTATTGATGGTCGCGAATCTCCACAAGGTCAAGGTCTTCGAGTATCTGGGAAACGCGCTCGTCAATCCAGCGAGCAGGCCGATCAGTCACTCGGGATGAAAGTCCCAGCGCGATGACCTCCCTGCTGCGCAGAGGAAGGAGAGGGTTGATCGAATCGTACTGCGGAACGTACGCGATGAGACGTTGCACGCGTTGCGACGGAGCCGTCGGGCTCTCTCCGAGTACGCGGATCTCACCCCTCGTGGGCCGCAGTATGCCGAGCAGGAGACGGAGGAAAGTGCTCTTTCCGGATCCATTCGGCCCCATGACGGCGGTGAACGTTCCCCTTGGCAGCGTCAGGCTGACCCCGCGCAGCGCTTCCACAAGAGGACGCTGGTACGAGTACGACAGCTCACGGACCTCGACCGCCGGATTTCTGTCGTCAGCTACGTCGGCCATGCAATTCCTGCCGAGACAATATGCGACGTATGACGAGGAATATGAGCAGGAGAAAGACCCCGCCCATGATCGCCAGCAGGGTGGGATATATGCTCTTATTCGCGAGTCCACCAGCCTCTGGCTGGACGTCAACCAGAACGGTACTTGTTACCATTGCGTTGTACGCTGCATCCCCGAGAAACGTCCTGTTTGTTCCACCTGTCTGGAGAAAACGCGTGTACGCGACACGGGTCCCCGTGTCTTTGGCAAGCTGTTCAGCGATTTCCCCCGCTTTGGCGTTTCGGAGTCCTACCGGGCACACCAGCAATCGTGCGCCACCTTTTCCGAGCAATCGGCTGATTTGCATGAGGCTTTTGGCGTCCGCCTGGCCGCTTCCTTCGTCAGGAAGCAGGATACCCCCAACGGCATAGCCGAGGTTCCGCACGGTGTAAGCAACGCCCGGAACTACTGCTACAACTGTGTCGCCGAGGCTGCCACAGTCCCTCATTGCCTGCAGGGCCGCTTCACGCTGAGCGTGCACTTCATCCGAGAAGCGTTTCAGATTGGCCGCCACAACTTTCTCGACACTCATCTTTGTGAGTTCCGACGCGACGGCTCGAGCGATTGCCACAGCGTTGTCGTAATCCAGCCAGAATCCATGGGGGTTCGAGGGCATTCCAGGGAAATCCAGCAACCGGGCCCCCTGTTGTTCATATTGCGGCCAATCAACGGACGGCTTTCCTGCCAACGAGTTCTTCAAATCATGTTCGAAGGAAAGTGATGCGCTGTGTGCGTAAACGGCAATTTGCGCTTCGCGGACGCGCTGAATAATCTCCGTATTGAGCGATACGCTGTGAGGGTCACTCCCCGGTGGCATGATGCTGAACGCTTCCACCTGACTGCCCCCGACCGCCTCCACGATCGGAAGAAAATCCGTCAGTGTCACCGCCACGCGGATGGGCGGGCTGGCCTGTCCGGCTCCGCAGAATGAGGCGAGCAGGGCGAACAACACATACGCACGTCTCACAGTTTTGCCCTCCTCACTTCCCCTTGACCGCCTGCCTGCGCTTCTGAATGGGACTCGTCGGCATCCTTCGGCCCGAACGTTTCGCGCGGGGTCGGCCGCTGCCCGTTCCTCGCTTCGTGGTGGACGGGCGATGCGGGCCCTGCGCCTGCGGTTTTTCCAGGTGTTTCATCAGAGACTGGAATCCGCGCTCTCCGAAAAGCGGGGATAATTCCTTGCGTGAACGGATCATCCCGGCGTCTTTGAGCCCGTTCATCACCGCCGCGCGAAGCGCTTCGATGGCCGGTCCATATCTCCCTTCCGCGGTGTGTACCACTGCAATCCAGATGTACGCGTGGAAGAAATCGGCCCTCTTCTGAATCACCCGCTGAAACCGCGTCAACGCCTCCAGAGGCGCCCCTGCCCTGAAATCGGCCACTCCGGCAAGGAAAAGGCATTCAGGGTCACGATGATGCCTGTATGCGCGTTCGAATGCCTCCGCTGCGGGCCGCGTCTGTCCAGAATCCAGAAGTATCGCACCCAGACACCTCCACGCATCTCCGTTGTCGGGCTCTTCGCGGACAACGGTTTCCATCGTTTTGCGCGCTCCTTTCAAATCCCCGGAAGCGTACAGCGCCGTTCCCAGGCGAGCCAGCAACCGGACGTCACCTCCCCGATTCTTGAGCGCACGGCGGAGCGCATGCACCTGGTGGAACGCGGAACCGGGTGCATCAAAACGCTGGAAACCCCGTGCGGAGTTCGGGAATGCCGGTAACCACGGCAGAGCTTCCCGGAGTTGTTTGAGCCCGAAACATACGTGCGCCTGGCCATATTGCCCCGCAACGCGCTGGGCAAGCCCTTTGAATTTGCCTGCAAGGTGCGATTTTCTGTTGGCAGGGATCGTGAACGGGACGAACGCCGCACATGTCCTGTGGGCGTCTGACTGAACCAGCACAGGCTCCGGGGCCACGCCGCCGTGCCCGCACACGGGGCACAAAAGCCGGTTCAACCGCCCCGCCATGAGGAGCGCCAGGCTCTCCCCATCGGAGTCTGCGTCGACGCGTTCCACCAGTTTCGCCCGGAGAACCTCGCCGCAGATGGGGCATGGGAAATCATCAGCTTTCGATCGCATCACTGTCCCGTTCGTGGCGACGTCATGAAGCGGCGAATCCGGTCACTTCGCGCACGTATTCCGCATCCAATCCGATTTCGTCGCGGTCCCGCTGAAACACCCCCACGTCCACCGCGTCACACGGTTTGATCCGGCGAAACGCGTACGCAAACGCCTCCTTCACGCTCTCCTGCGTTGCGCATTTCCGGCTTGCGGCGAGGATTTTGAACAGGATGCATTGCTTCGGCGTGGAAAGCACGAAATCTGTCATCCGGTCCCGGTCCGCGTCGTCGTACACCTCCGTACCCGTGCTTCCGTTGACGAGAAAACTCTCCCGTTCCTCGCGGCTGAGATTGTACGCGCATGTCATGTAGAAGTCGACTTCCCAGTCGTGTTCTTCGATGTATTCGCAGACTTCCGGCATATGTGATCCCACCCCCGCCAGAAGCCCTTTGTCGTGAATCTGCTTCAAACAATCGTGGACGTCGTCAATGCGCCCTTGCTTCCAAAGGTTGTCGGTCCGTGTCCCGTGATGGTAAATCGCTATCGGGTGATGCTCGGCAACGGCTCGGATGTTATCCGCCACGTCGCCGCCTTTCCATTCACTCGCCGTCTGCACAATCCAGTGCATCGTGCCGCCACGTTCCCGGTAACGGTCGACCCAGTCCATCACGATCTGGTCGCCGCGAGATTGCATCGCCGTGACGCCGGCCTTTTCCGAGGCAAACCACGCATCAAGAACACGTTCAGTCGTATAGTAATCGCGCATCTCGGCGTTCCGTTCGGGCGTCAAATGAGAATTCCCGCGCAGAGGGTTTCCACCGACGATAAGGCGGGAAATTCTGTGCGGACCGAAATCAATCTCTGGCAAACGCACTGCCCAAACCTCCTTCTTGAAATCCAGGTCGTCTTCCCTTGTGCCACTGGTGATGCCCGTGGTAAATGAATGTACGCTCTCGACGTCCCGTCGGCACCTTTGCCGGCGCTCGACGACAGGAGCGAGCAGCAGAACGGAACTGGTACTCAGGGCGCGCATACCCGGTATGCCCGGAGTGTCCGCCTGATTTCACGGGTGCATTCGATTTTCGATAGGGAAATGGCATAATGACCTCGGAAGAACGTGTGCTTGCCGCGTGCGCGTTTCATCGCCCCGACAGAGTTCCGCGGTTTGATTCCTTCTGGGACTTGCCCGATGCGTGGCGTCAGGAAATCGGCGAACTGAAGGACTTGACGGACATCCAGATCTGGGCCGCGGACGAGACGCCGTTCCCTTCTCGAAAAACGGTGCTGAAGGAACAGGATGGGTGGCTCTACGAGCGCGACGGGTGGGGAAGTACGTTCCGGACGCGGCCGGGAACTTACTTCCGCGAGGTGCTTGAAGTTGCGATTCCGGAGGGCGTCGATCCCGACCGCGTAACATTCGAAGACCCTGCGAGCGACAGACGCTATCTGATGGGCCGCCAGACCTGGTCCGAATTGCGGCAGGAACTGGACAGCGCTCGGCGTGAGTATTGTGTTTTCGCAAAAACAGGGGGCCCGTTCTTGCGAACGACACTTCTGCGCGGGGAAAAACAGTTCCTGATGGACATCGCGACTGATGAAGTTCTCGCTCGGAACCTGGCGGAGAAGGTGGGATCACACCTCTGCGATGTAGGTGTGGAAAGCATCACCAGATGGGGGCTGACGAACACAGGGATCTGGATTTACGACGACGTGGCGTTCAACGAGGCTCCCCTTTTCAGTCCGTCCGCCTTTGAACGCGTTTTTCTGCCTGTGTACAGCCAGATGATTTCGCGGTACAAAGCTGCCGGTGCGAAGTACGTCTTTTTCCATTCAGACGGAAACATAAACCCGTTCGTGGACATGCTTGTAGATGCGGGTATCAGCGGCCTGCACCCGTTGGAGCGACGGGCCGGTGTGAATCCTTTTATGCTCCGGGAGCGCTACCCGAAACTTGTCCTGGCGGGAGGAATGTGCAATACGGAAATTCTGATCAACGGGCCGGTGGATCGAATTGAGGACGAAGCGCGAAAACTGATCGAGCTTGCGCGCGATGGTGGACTCATCATCGGGACTCATTCTGTGAGCCCGGAGGTCCCTCTGGAGCATTTCCGTGCCTACGACCGTATCTGCCGGCGTTACGGAGTTTTCGCGGAGTGATGGTGCATCTATTACAAAGGGCGTTCTTTGAGTACCCG
>JAKPPK010000162.1 GCA_029547385.1 Candidatus Latescibacterota bacterium | reverse complement strand
GTGAACTACTTCACCATTTCGTTCGCGATGCAGTAATCGCACCTGAGCAACGAGAGAAAAAGCCGCATCAGAGAGTCTGGTGCGGCTTTTTCGTGTTCTTTACTATCCCTCGCGCGGCGGGTCTCCGCAATCGGGCACTTCGAGCAGGACGCCTCCCTGCATGGCGGATTCGTGCGCGATGATTCCGGGGAGGGCGTACCGCGCCGCCTGCCAGACGTTGTTTGGCGGTACGGTGCGGTTAGCGCACGCGCGGACGAAATCGTCCACGAGGAATTGGTGCGAACCGCAATGGCCGTTCGGCAACCCGATGAACTCCCGCGGCAACCGGGCCACATCGTGAACCTTTGATGCGTGCAGATGAGTGCCGTCCTGCGAGGTGACAACACCCATCGCGTTCTTCTCCGGTAATGCGGGCACGCCCGAACACGCCAGAAGGTCATCCAATCGGGTACATCTGGACGCGTCCTTGGTTACCCACGCTTTTCCCGCCCAGTTCTCCTCGTAGCTGCCCTCCGTGCCGAACAGTGTCATTCTTACGGTTCCGGGGTGTCCGATTCGGCGGAACTCATTGATGCGGCATGCGCTTCCGTCGGACATGCGGAACAGCGCGGATTCGTTGCTGAAGGGGTTTCCCCACCGGTTGACCGCGGGGTCAAATATGCCGTCGTCGTGCGTGTCCACGAACCCGCAGCAGGAAACGTGAGTCATACGGGCGCCGGTAACGGAAATGATCTGGCTGGTGGGATGCGTAGGGTAATGCATCGGAGGTCCTCCGGCAAACTCGCGCCGGCGCTCGCCACCGCGCCATTTCATAACGTCGTAGAGCCCGTGATCCCAGTCGTGATAGTATTCTCCCTCTCCGTACACTACCCGGCCGAATGCTCCCTTCCTGAACTGCTCGCGACAATAGATTACTGCCGGGTAGTAATAACTCGTTTCCCCGAGCATGTAGACCTTGCCCGTATTTTCGACAGTTCTTACCAGCCTGACGACTTCGTCCACGGTTATGCCGGTGGGCACCGCGGAATAGACGTGTTTGCCGGCATTCAACGCCTGAATAGCCTGTTCGGCGTGCATCCAGTTCTGGGTGATGATGGCGACGGCGTCCACGTCGCTGTCGCACGCTTCATCGAGCGAGGCATACGTCCGGGGGATTCCGTAGCGTTGGGAGTTTTCCCGGAGTTTTCGCTCGTCGAGATCGCAGAGGGAGATCGCGTCCACAAGCGGGTGCGCTTTGAAAAGCGGGATGAAGCTCTGCGCGAAGGCCCCGACGCCGACCATACAGATACTGATACCCACGGACGCCTCCTCTTCTCAGCCCGGGGAATGGCCCGGTTTCCCGTACGAAAGGTCGTAATTCCCCGTCCAGCTTCCGGGATCCACCCGCTCGACCTTCCCGGTCCGCATACTTCGGATATTTGCGTCAATCACTGCCTGTGCGGCGAGCGCGTCTGCCGCCTGCCCATCTATCCTGTCGTGTGGAACGCCTCCGGTCAGCTCCACGAAGAAGTTGTGGATGCGGTTGATAAACGTGTCCGTGAAGTCGCCCATGCCGCCGATAATCGGGTTTGTAACGACGATCTTCTCGCTCGAATCGTGCGGGAACAGGGTCAGTTCTTTGAACATGTCCTCCAGCAGAATCCGCCCGCGCGTGCCGCCCACCTCGGCGCGTTCCATCGGGTGCCCTCGCATTATGTCGTAACTGCCGGTAAGATGTCCCGTTGCTCCGGACTTGAAGCGGAAATTGAACTGAGCGGTGGACCAGATGCTGCGCCCCGGAGCCTTGATGGCAAATGCGTGCACTGCTTCGATTTCCCCGCAGAAGTAGCGCATAATGTCTATCGTATGGGGGTGAAGGGCTTTGAAGTGGAACCACGGGCTGCTTTCGCGGGGGTTCCCGATCCACATCGCCATGTTCATGAAACGCGGGATGCCGATGCGCCCTTCGGCCAGCCATTTCCGCGCGTGGCGGCACGCAGGAGTGAAACGGTGGTTAAGATTCACGGCGAAACAGAGACGTTTTTCGCGTGCCAGCGCGACCATCTTTCGCGCGGGCTCGAGTTCGTTGGAAATCGGCTTTTCGCACAGCACATGGCAACCGTGTTCAAGGGCGACCATCGTAGCAGCCGCGTGTTCGCTTCCGTATTCGTGGCCACCCGTTGCCACGCTCACCATGTCCGGGCGCAGGCTCTCGAGCATTTTCGCCGCGTCCGTGAAGAATGGAACACCCAGCCGTTTGCCGGCGGCCTCTGCTCGTTCGGGATTCCAGTCGCATACACCGACGAGAGTTGCGAGAGGATCAGCCTGATGGATGTCGGCGTGTCGGTTTCCGATGGGGCCGAGGCCTATCACGCAGGTTCTCAACATCAGGATTCCACCTCCTCAACCGATCCGCGTTCAGCGCTGTGGTACGCAGCCTCCATTACCCGGGCGGCGGCACATGCATCAACGGCGGTCGTGTCGCGAGCCAGATTTCCCTTCTGAACAGATGTAAGGAACTCGTGCAGACGCCGGAACCAGGTCTCCGAAAGCTGGGGGATACCGCCGAATATGGAGTTGGTAAGGACCAGCTTCTCGGGCCGTTCGTGGACGTAGAGCGTAGCATCCTCGTACACGTTCTCGATCACCACGCGCGCCCTGGACCCGGCGATTTCGCAACGAGCGATGGGATGGTGTGTCACCATCTCGTAACTGATCGTCAGATGCCCTACTGCACCGTTGGAGCACATCATGTTGATCTGGGCCGAGGTCCAAATCCCGTTTTTGTCGCGGACGCCGAAACACTGCACCCGCTCGACGCCTCCGACGAACTGGCGGATGACGTCCACACCGTGGGCCCCGAGCGAGACGAACAGATGGTATGGGTTGTCGCCGTGTCTGTCCGGGACATCTCGCCAGAGATTCATGTTGATAAACAGTGGAGAGCCGATCTCTCCCCCGGACACCCACTCGCGCGCCTTATCCATGGCCGGTGTGAAGCGCAGATGAAAGTCGGCTGCAAGAATGCCGTTTTTTTCGCTGTCTCGAGCCGCGAGCTTCTCACATTGTTCCGCGTCGGGAGCCACCGGGAGTGTGGACAACACGTGAATTCCCCGTGAGAGGAGATCGCTGGCGAGCGTCTCTTTTCCCTCTAATGCGGACAGGACGCAGACCTGGGGTTTCGCCACTTCGAGCAGCTCTTCAGGACGGTCGAATATCGGGACACCCAGTTCCTTGCCGAGTCTGTGTGCCCGCGCGCGGTCCGGGTCGTACACGCCGACAAGGTTTGACGCCGAATCCCGTTTTGATGCGCGGGCGTATTCGCGGCCAACTTCGTCGAGGCCGAGAACCACGGTTCTTACCATTCAATGCGCCTTTTCAGGATGGAGAAGCAATCGGAGAAGCCACGGGATGAGGCACCACAGAGACGGGAGGAGCAGCGTTCCGGCTGCCCTCCCATCGCCCTTCATTCGCATTTACACGAGCTTTTTGAGCGCCGCGTACGTGCGTTCAACAACGTCCTGTATCGCGCTCAGCTCCCATTGCGCTGTTCCTACGATTTCCACAGTGACAATATCCAACCCGGGGACCCTTTTGAACGCGTCCATGATTGCTTTCAGGTTCATGGCGCCGCCACCGGGAACCTGGGTTTCCACCGGGCCGATTGGCTGGTCATGATTCAGGGTATCACGAATCCGGGCAGTGAATATGTACTTCGCGAGTTTTGGGATGGACTCCTCACCGGCTTCCCATTTCGGTGCGCGCCAGAGATGGGAGGCGTCGACGTTGAGGCCGATCCATTTCGTGTCTACGAGCGACATGAATTCGAGGCTCGAAGGCGTGTTGTAAACGACTCCTCCGACGTGCGGTTTGATGCTCACTTTGGTGCCGACCGTTTTCCCGAACTCCGCAAGCTTGTTGAAGACTTCGGCGGCCCGCTTCATGTCTTCCTGATTATCGCTCTTTCCGCCAGATCCCGTGGTAATTGCCGGCGCGCCGATTATTGCGGCTGCTCGCATGAGAGACCGGAATTTGGAGTCGGGATCGGGATCGTACGGGTCGTTGCCGCTTCCCCCTATTGATTCCACAATAAGGCCGTGATCGTCGATTTTCTTTTTGAGTTCCCGATATTCCTTCTCGGTTTTGTTGGGCTCGATATGAAAGCCCATTCCGGGAATCGCGCAAAGCTCAATTCCGTCGTAGCCCGCTTTCTTGATGCCGCTGAGAGCGTCCTCTGTGCTGTGGACGCCGTAGAGAATCGTACTGCAACCGAGTTTCATGCCAGAACCTCCGATGTGTGATGGAGAAGGGATATGTTGCCCGTGCCCTTTGTCTAAAGAGAATAGGGTAGACCGATCCGGGGATCAATCCGCTGGGCCGCAGCGCCCGCCTGGTCGAGCTGCGTTCCGTTCATCGCGCAGCAGACCAGTCCCCGCAAGGTCCTCAAATGTGCGGGGTGGCCGCGACGATATCGCCGTTCCAATCCCCGGTCACGAGGACAGACACCCTTCCCGGTGAGGAGTTGCCGAGCGGTACTGCCGTGTTCGTCCATATGGCAGAGTACGGGATTGATGCCTTCTCGTTTCCCTCTCTGTCGAAGATTACCGTCCTCTGATCCCGCCCGCACCCGAGGATGATCTCGAGGTGCCCGTCCCCGTCAACATCCGCGCACCCAAGGGGCGATTGGACATGAGCTCGGGGCGTTGTCCGCCATACGATGCTTCCGACGGGCGTGATACCGCACAGAGTCTGCCGCGCCGCCCCGCAGACGATAACGGGAGGTGCGCCGCCCTCCGCGGGGAGAACCACCGGCGCACGCGCCACAGGAGAACCGAGGTCGCACTCCCAGACCTGCGTTCCATCCGCTGCCAGAAGGCGAAGGAATCCATCATGTCCGGCAAACAGGATGTTCGGCGTACCCGGTGTGAGCAGATCGGTAGAGACTGGATCGGCAACATACGAGTCGCGCGCCCACCCGGCCGAGAGCCGCGTCATCCGGACGAGCGCACCGTTGGCGTTCAGTACCGCCAGGGCTCTGCCTCCCGCATTGACAAGAATCTCGGGCGCGCCGGCCGTACCGCCGGCCATGACGGGGGCCGACAGTCTCACCGGCTCCATTGCGCAGTTCCAGAGACGTTTTCCGTTGCAGTCGAACGCGAACACGCCGTTATCATCGATCGACACGAGGATTTCGTTCCTGCCATCCCCGTTGATATCTGCGACAAGCGGTTTCTGCTTCACCGCGAACGGCAGATCGTCGAGCCGCCAGATGACGTGCCCGGCAGCGTCAAGAAGGATAAGAGAGCGGTCGGAGGGCGCGACCACGATTTCAAGGTTGCCGTTCCCGTCAACGTCTGCGAGAGTGGTGTTGGGGGACTGCCACATCCATCCACCGAACTTCCGGCGCCACAGGATCCGGCCCCGGGAGGAAAGAGCGCACAGGCCGTTTCCCGCCGTGCCAATGACGACCTCCGGCTCCCCGTCTCCGTCTATGTCGGCGACCTCGGGGTGCGCCTCAAAGAACCGGCGTCCCGCGGATACGCGCCAGAGTTCGTTGACAGGCGCGAAAATCGTCCAGTCGGTACGTTCTCTGAGTGTTTCCGGCGACACTTCGGCAAGCAGTTCCCACCGGGAACGGTCGAATGTCGTCGGCACGGGAACCCATGCACTGCCTCGCCGTGTGGCCATCGAAAGCGTCGCCGCGTCATGGAGCTTCCGTCCGTGTTCCGGGTTAATTCGGAACCGCAAACGCGGCGCCTGGACGTGTTCGGCGCCTTCCACGGGAGAAAGGCTCCAGTATCCGGCCATTGGGATCGGGGAAGGAGCAATTCCAGCAGCCGGTTGTTGCCGGGCCACCACACTGAAAGCCAGTTTGCTGTTGGAGGAAACGGTACCGAGGAGTGCGCAGTCCGAAAGGGGAGCATTGAGACAGAAACTGGTACCTGCCTCAGCGTGCAGGGTGGCGTTTCTGCGGACCGGCAGACGGAGGTACTGGCATGATTCCCTTGCAACAACCTTCGCAAATGCCCAGAAATCGCCGATAAGGTGCGCGCCGGCGGCAAACACCGCCTCCCGCTGTTCCCCGGGCGCAAGGGTGAAATGCGCGGTCTGGTGAGGAATGGGGCTCAGGGCAAACGCGTCCAGTTCCGCCCATGTATCCAGCGGGGTAATAAGATCCACCGAAATGGGAAGAGTGTCGCGAGAGGGGTTTGACACGCGCACTACGAACCCGTCGCCCCGTTGATCGGCCTGCACCTCTGGTTGCACGGCGTTCCCACAGAGAAGGCTGTCGACGTACAGGTTGCCTTCGTACGCCAGTTCACACACGAGGCGCCCCGGTGTGTCCTGCGGTACGGCCAGGTTGATGTCAAAAGCAGTACTGGACCTCGGGCCCAGTGTGACGGGCACCAGGGTCGGGCTTATAGTCCAACCGGAAGGCCCGTAGAGCCGGACTGCGCCGGAGAAGGATTCCCCGAGTCGATTGTGAGCGATGGACAGCACAACGGTGCCGCGTTCACCGGGGAGAAGATCACCCCGAAGGCCCACGGATACGGGCGTGTTTCCACGGGGTGCGGCCCCGAGGTTCTGCCGCCACCACCGGGACTCCACGAGTCGCGATGTCGCCGTCCCCTGGGTGCTCAGCGAAGTCTGATCCGTGAATCGCGCGGGCGTGAGCAGGAGAGTTTCTATCGCGTTGGGGCCGACAGAGAACTTGACCGCACCGTCGCGTACGGGAATCGGATGGGGATTCCGTTCTGCGAGGTCGACCATGGCAGCCGATTCGAGGCCGGCTTCGAGGGAGAGTCCTGCGGGGCAATATACCCCGCGCCAGTTCCAGACGCGCATTACCAGCCCGTCCGCTGCGGTCACGTTCCTTCGCACGAACTGCGCGCCGGGTTGACCTGCAGCTTTGACGGCGGAGACTGCAAGTGATTCGCCTTGAAGATTGACGAACTGGCCTTTTGAAGGAAGCTCCCCCTCATGGATACCGGTCTGCGCTGGTGTGAAAGGCCGGTTGTACGCCTGTGCCTCTTCCGGAATTCGTGCCTCGCTCCACGAGCCCGCAAACGGGAGGATTGCGTAATGGTGTACAGTGCTCTTTCGTTCCGGGACGAAGGGAAAGCCGAGGTAGTGCGGCGTTGCCCAGTCGCACCACCCGGCCGCGTGCTGCAGCGCAAGGAACAATTCGCCTCCCGGTTCCGCGCTCGCTGCAATCGTGCCCCGGTTCAGCACCGCCAGCCCGGCGTTGTCCAGAGGTTGGAGAATGCCCGTTTCGACGGCTTCCGCCGGCAGATGAACGCGCCAAGCACGTATCTCTCCGGCAACCCGCGAAGCCTCCTCCCGCGCACTGACGGAGGAGCCGCCGAGGATAAGGACCGGAACCCTCCGAGAAGCGTCTTCCGCAAGACTCACACTGGTAAGAAACCGGTTTCCACTCGGCTGCCACTCGCGGTGGGTGGCGACCCAGGCGTTGCTCTCGGGACCACCTATCGCCACGATCTGATCGGTCTGGAGGACGTCGTCGTTCTGGTTTTCCGTGTCGAGGTACGGCGTCGCGGTCACTCCCTGTTCGGCAAGGGCGACGACGATGAGGTCGGCTGCTTCACGCGCAACGGGATCGTCCGGATATATTACCCGGACCATCCCAAGCGGAATTCCGACGCGGGAACCATCCCCGGACTCTCCAACGAGGGAGACGCTCGGGGAGGTGGCAATCCATTTCTCCGCGCTGAACATGGCGCATCCGGAGTAAATGCGCCCCTGATGCGTTCTGAAATCCAGAGATGAACGCGATCGGCGGATAACCCGCTGGCCGAATCGGTCTGACCAGACTGGAGCCAACCCTCTGAGCCCCACAGGAAACAGAACTCCGAACATGTCCCGGTCGACCGGCTCCGGGTTTTTGCCTTCGTTGGATCCTCCCCACGGGCGGGTGTTCGTGTCGGAGCCCACCAGCCGGCTTCCCGCGTACCCGCTGAGGATGACAGAGCACTCAATCCGTGGGGTGTGGTCAAAAAGCTCCAGAGTCCGAACAAGATGATCGCATTCGGGGAAGGGCTGACGTATTACCACGCGCCATCCGAGCGCGGTTCTTTCCGCGCGCACGTGTGCCCTGATGGAGGATGCGAACACCCGGTCGCCCGTGGTGGAAAACTCCCATGAGGGTTCTACCCCTGGGCCCTCTTTGAGAAGCACGAAATCGTTGAGGGGATACGGCGATGCTCCAGAGGCGATTTCCCGACCGCTTTTGCGGTCGATGAGGCTGACGATGCCACCCCCGCGGAGCGGGTCCACCGTGATGCGGGCGAAGGGGGTTTCCAGAACCAAAGGCGCGTCATCGGACTCGATGACTTCCTCCCGGGGGGAGTCTTCTGCATCCCCGTCGGAAAGCCAGTATGTCGAATAACCCAGTCCTGGAACGTGTTCCGCAAGGAACCGGGCGCTCTTTCCTGTTTCCCGCTGAACGACTGCGACCGGCGTCTGAACCCCGGTGTCGTTCAACGCTCGTACACGCGTGCCGGTGAACGCATGGGGAAGCGGCACTTCCACGACGTCGGTTCTGGTGTGACCGAGGCTGTTGAACACAACAACTGGAGTGCCGGTGCGACCATCAGTGGTGATCTCTTCTGCGAGATTCGACGTGGCCGTTCTGCGCGCAGAAATTCCCTCTCCCAGCGCTTCACGAAGGTGCGTGAGCAGGTCGAGATACGACTGGTCGTTCGACGTACCCGTGATGGAGTCGTGATGCTGGGAAAACAAAAGCTGCCGCCACGCGTGGTCGATTTCTGCTTCGGGGTAAGGATGTCCGTAGAGCGTGGCGATCCCGGACCAGGTCTCAGCGTCTCCAAGAGCCTCCTCGGCGATGCGCATCGCGATCTTGAGCTCAATACGGCTGAGTGCAGTTCCCACGTGGTACTGGCTGTGCTCTCGTGCGGTCAAAGGGGGATGGAACTCCCCGGCCTTGATGCGGGCGGAGACTTCTTCAAAAAACGCTGATGGCTGACTCATAAGGACACGATGATCCCGAAGAGCGCTGCCTTTCCCGCTGATCCAGCCGGGTGGAGAGACAAAATCGCGCCCGCGGAAAAGCAGATTCGGTATCGGCGCGTCCCCCGGATAGGCGTCTCCGGCCTTCAGGACACCACCGATCTGGTCGGAAGCGCCCCAGTCCACCCCGCCGTACGACGTGACGCGGGTGAGGATGGAGGAGCCGTCGGGCGCCAGCCATTGGAAGCACGGATCAGGTGCGCCCGGTTTGGGGCTCCCTTTCGTCCATGTGGTGGCGATGAACCCGGCCTTGCGAAGAATCTGCGGCAACTGGCGCACATGCCCGAACACGTCGTGCGGCATGTAGATATCGCCGCGGCCGCCGAGGTAGCCGACCTGAAACCACTGGCCGTAAAGAATGTTTCTTACGAGGGCTTCGCCGCCGACGCTGTTTTCGTTTGGTTCGCTGTACGAACCCGACGTCTCCACACGTCCTTCTTCCATCAAACGGAGCAGGAACTCCCGGTCTTCCGCGTAAAGGTTCCAGTAGCCGTGCAGATAGTCGGTTTCGGAAAGAATGCAACGGAATTCCGGGTCTTCCCGGCACATGCTCACGTATTGCGCGGCAAGCTCGACGGATTCCTCGATGTGCGTGGCCTGCGGGCAGGTAAAGATCGGGTCGCAGTGGAAATGCATGCAGAGGTGGGTAAGCGCGGACATCTATTGCCTTTCTGATGGCGTGATCGGGGGGTAGCGAAGTGGCGATTGTCAGGTGTGAGGATGGCTGAGATGGATTATTCAAGTACTAAAGAAAACGCCGAGACCCCGGGGAACCAAGCGTGATGCGGGCAGGCCGAGGGAGAAGTGGCGAGCTTTTGCAGGTTGTGGCGGACAGGAATGTCCGCCACACCATCTACTGCGTGTCTGGACGCCCCCTGCGTGTTGGGGCGCGCTGTCCGGTGGGGCAACCTGACTGCATAGCGCAACCGCCACTCGCACTCAAACGGTAGTCCGCGCACTCCGCTGTGCGGCATTGCACGTCTCTCGGCAGATGCGGGGGCGTCTCGATACAACGAACGCCGCCGCGTTCGCCACTCGACGACCGTGCTGCGCGGGCGCAACGATCTGCGGCGTTGGTACGTGGAATCGGCAGGGGTATACTAGTGAAAAGCTGACCTTGCGGGGTGTCTATCCGAAAAATCCGGTCAGATAGAGAACGAGTACCAATACGCCGAGGAACGTGAGCGTTGTGCCGATGAAGTCAAGAATCCTCTCGCGTGCCGGGTACCAGTTTCTGGGTGCGCTCATGGGGTGTCCGTTGGTGTGTCCATTGACTGATATTCAATGTCCCAGGGTTGATGTTCAGTCTTCCAAGCAAAAGATACCTTTCGCGCAACGCCAAAGATGTGACGTACAGCACACGAATTCGCAGGAGACCTCCAGATGGCTTTGATGATCGATTTCGATACGCACAACGCGGAAGTGGAAGCAGTCTGGAAGGCATACCGCGAGCGCAAACCGACGCGCGTGCCGATGGTTTTCGGCATCAACCCGCGCCTGACGATGTTCGACCACCCGTCCAACCCCCGTGGGATCACCTTTGAGCAATACTCCAGCGATCCCCAACTGATGATGGAGCGCCAGATCGAGCACCAGGCGTGGGTGCGGACGAATATCCTCCAGGACGCCCCGATGGGTCTGCCGAAGGACGGCTGGAGCCTCTGGGTGGATTTCCAGAACTACTATGAAGCCGCGTGGTACGGGGCGCGCATTCGGTACTGGCCGGGTGAAGTGCCCGACACGGAGCCCTTGCTGGAAGATGATGCGTCGAAATGGTCGCTGATCGAAAAGGGTATGCCCGACCCCTTCACTCATGGCAGCGCGCAGCGCATGTGGGATTATTACGAGTACTTCTGCCGCAAAAAGGAGGAGGGGTGGACTTACCTCGGGTTGCCCATCGCGACGGTGACATGGCCTGCCGGTGGCACCGACGGTCCGTTGACCCTCTGCTGCAACCTGCGGGGGGCCAGCAGGTTCATTCCCGACATGATAGAGGATCCCGAGTACGCCCACGCCATGCTCAACTACATCACAGAGACGAGCGTTGCTCGAATCAAAGCGTACCGCGAACGCATGGGCGCCGAACTGAAGCCTGAACGTGGAGGTCTCGCGGACGATTCGGTCATGCTCATCAGCACGCCGATGTACCGGGAGATGATCCTGCCCTATCATCGCCGCATATTCGAGGAACTGGCTGGAAAAGGACCGCACAGTATCCATCTTTGTGGCGATGCGACGCGGCATTTCAAAACCATTCGAGACGAACTCAACGTGTGGAGCTTCGACACCGGCTATCCCGTGGATTTCGGCTGGTTGAGAAGGGAGCTCGGGCCGGAGGTCGAAATCTACGGCGGTCCCAGCGTCCCGTTCCTGCGAGCCGCGACACCGGACGCAGTCGGCGCCGAGGTCACACGAATCCTCGGCAGCGGGATCATGGAAGGCGGAAGGTTCGTTCTCCGCGAGGGGAACAACCTTGCACCGGGGGTACCCATGGAGAACCTCCGGGCGATGTGGGACGCGGTGCACGAGTTCGGAACGTACGCGTGAGGAAGGATTGGGGTGTGTATAAGCTTATCGCCTGCGAGGTTGCCAGACCGGAGTTTGACCGCGTCATCTCGATGTCGCGGAAGTCGGTTTCCGTGGAATACCTTGAGCAGGGGCATCACAATGACGTAGTGCGAGGCAGGAAAGCCATTCAGGAGCGTATAGACGCCGCAGGCGAAGGGGAATGGGAAGCCTTGCTTCTAGGGTACGCTCTGTGCAACAACATGCTGGTGGGGTTGCAGGCGAGGGTCAAGCCGCTTGTTATCGCGCGCGCCCACGACTGCATTACCTGGTTCCTCGGGTCGAAAGAGCGGTATGCGAGCACATTTGAAGAAGCTCCGGGGACATATTACTACACGGCGGGCTGGTTGAAAGTGGTACGCAGTCACGATCAGGCGGGCCAGTCCGCCTCGGCGTCGGGCGTGCTGGTGGAAGGTGAGTACGCCAGGCTCGCGGAACAATATGGGGAAGACAACGCCGCGTATCTCTGGGAAATGTCAAACGCATGGATCAAGAACTACCGGTACGGAGCCTATATCGCCGTCCCGGGCATAGATCACGACGGGCACCGGAAACGAGTGCAAGAGATATGCGCGCGCAATTCCTGGGAATACAAGGAGATAGAAGGGGATCTCGGGCTTCTGCAGCGATGGGTGGACGGCGAGTGGGACGCCAAGGATTTCCTGATCGTCAAACCGGGTGACACTATCGCTCCGACCCCGGATGCACAGATCATTTCAGTGGGCAGAAAAGAAGGAGGTCAGAATGGACGCATTGACCGTCATCAAGACGCGCCGTAGCGTGCGCGCGTTCGCCGACAGGCAGGTTCCCCGCGAGGTACTGGAAGATATTGTGGATTGCGGCAGACTGGCGGCAACGGCGCGCAACGAGCAACCCTGGGAGTTCATCGTCGTGACAGATCCCGCCATGCGCGCGAAGATCGCGGACCTTGCGGAGTACGGGAAATTCATCGCACAAGCCTCGGCGTGTATCGTCGTCGTGTGCAAAGACGGCCGGTATTTCCTCGAGGACGGCTCGGCGGCGTCTCAGAACATCCTGCTTGGCGCGTGGGCGCACGGAGTCGGTTCCTGCTGGGTGGCGGGGGACAAGAAACCGTACGCTGTCGATGTCGCAAAGGTGCTGGGTGTTCCAGATGGGTACCGAGTGATTTCGCTTATTGCGCTTGGGTACCCTCAGGCGCCGCCCTTGCCCAAACCAAAACGCGCGCTGAAAGAGGTTTTGCACTGGGAAAAATGGGCGTGAACACGCCGAATCTGTGATCCCGGAAAAGAGCGGGAAGCAACCTTCCTGCGTGGCCAGGGCTCATCCGGCGAACTTCGGAGGGGCTCGGTTCCAGAAAGGACAGACGACGTTGCGTATCCGAACATTGTCGAACGCGGGTGAGGAGGGGCTCCGTGGTTGAGTTCCCGGTCGCAGAATGCTGGGTCATCGAACCTACCGATCCTCCGCACGGGTTTCATGACCTCGTCGGTTATCTGATCAACGCCGGAGTGGATATTTCCTTCGGCCCGAACGACACGTTGCCGAACGATCTCCCGCCCTCCTGCGACGGAATCCGCGTAATTGTCACGTGCCTGGAGGATCTGCCACGCCTGCGACGACGCCTGCGAGGATTCGTCGGACTCGACCCGGACACAGATTCGCTGGAGGGCGTCGCCCCGCACGGAACCATGTATCTGCACGAAAACGGTCGCACGTGGCTGGCAGCCTACTCCGAAAAAGGGCGGTTCGAAACCAAACGGATAGAGAATCCCCTCATCGTTGCCCCCGACCTCACGATAAACTCCCCGGCGATGCGTGCGAGGATGCTGGCCCGCTCCGACCGCGACGTTCACCGAACGCTGCTCGAAGGCCTCATGCAATCCGACCGGCACGAATGGTCGGACGTGAGTTTCGGAACGCTCTGGGCTATGATCGGGGCGTTTGAAGCGACGGGGGAGGAACGGTACCGAGAAGCCGCCGTCCGTTTCGCGGATCTTCAGCTCGCGCGGTGGGATGCCGACGGGAGGAAAGACGGCGGGCCCGAGATTTCAGCCCTCGCGTTCCTGCGATTGTCGGAGGTATCGGGCGACCCACGGTATCGCAAGGAAATCCTCGCGGCTATCCCTGAAGTACCGGAGAAGTCGCGTTATCGCCCGGCCTTCGGCGCAGTGGACGATTTCCGGAAACAGGTCGGCACCGGCCTGCTGCTTCAGGCGCACAGTTTCGTTCACCCCGCGACGCGTGCGGTTCTCGAATCCCGCGCGGCGGACGGCGGAACGTACAGCGAACAGGTAGGGCTGGAGTTGGCTTCCGTTCTGGCCGCCGCAAGGGCGGGGGGATGGAGCCACGACGCGACTCCGGTTATTGCGGCGTGTCTGGCGGCTCACCGCGAAAACTGTCGCGACCCGGAAACCGGGCTTTATTACCACGGCCTGCTTGGCCGGAGGGGCGCACACAAAGGCTTCCAGGGACACGGGATGCTGTGGACCTGTTTCGGGCTGCAGAACACACTGGAGCAGTGGCCGACTGATGACCCGGCGTACGCGGAAGTTCTCCGTATGTACGGGGATGCATGCGACGCGGCTGCCACCGTTCAGGATCCGGAAACCGGTGAGTTTCACCATATCCTCGACATGCCGCAGTCGCCTTTCGGCCGAATCTACACCCCTGCGCTGGCATACGTGTTTCTGCGCGGGGCGCGGCTGGGATTGCTCTCTGGCGAGTTCCGCGAGCGCGGAATTCGCGCGTGGGAAGCCATGAAATGTCACATCTTTCAGGGGGGTAGCGTTGGCGGTGATGCCGGGACACCGCAGATGAAACGGTTTGAGGCCTACCTATTGCAGCCGGTGACGTACAGCTACCGGAGCAACCGCACCCGGTGTTTCTGGCAAGCGCACGCGGCCAACGAGGTCCTGAGAACTATCGCGTAGGAGTGCTCCATGCCCCATGTGGTGCTGGTGATTCCGGATCGCGCACTCCGCTTGCTGTGGGAACACGCGTTTTCCGTTGCAGGGTGGCGTACCGATCCGGCCGATACCGCGATAGATGCACTCGCCGCAGCGTTCAACGCCGAGGCCGATGCGATCGTGGTGGCACTGACGGATGCAATATCGGCGGAAATCGGGCGCGAGACGCTGGCGGAACTCGAGAAGGATTCGGAGCTGAGCGCCATTCCGCGATTTGCTCTGGCGGTCGACGGCCCGGGGGCGGACGTTCCCGGTGTGCGCGTGTTTCCACAACCCTGTGACCCGTTCTGGCTCATCTGCGAGGCTGACGCGGCATTGGGACGGGAGACGCCACGGGGTCTTGGCAGGCGTCCGTTCAGCGAAAGCGATACCGACGTCATGGTTCACGCCTGGTGGTGGACACTCGCCGCGGGTGACCTCGTACAACGGGTGATGAGATTCGATGCGGACGGCATAACGGGTGAGGCGCTTGCGGTGAAGGTCGCGGAGCTTTTGGGCCTTCGCGCCGACGTTCAGATCGAAATCGGGCACGGCGATCCGCCGCAGGGGGCGCGAAACTTCCGGTATTATGGGGAAATAGGCGGGGTGGAAAACGGGATCGTAATATTGAACGATTCCGCTGCCTCGGAGACCTGGTGGCGGGTGACGCTTCCCCGGGAGGGAGTGAGCAGGGGAGTGGCGGAAGCGATTGCCGCGGTCGCGCGCGCGCTGCGAATCATTCTCCGGCGGGATGCAGCCGCCGGGGGCTGCATCTCACAGACCCCTGAGTGAGTACAACGTGGTGCTGCTGGAAAAATACAGGAGCCCGTCAGGCCCGAAGGTCATGTGATTGACCGGTTTTTCCAGCGGACCGAGGATTTCTACGCGAAGATCAGGGGCAACCCGCACGAGAAAAGGTCCTCGCGCGTACAGCAGGTACCCTGAGGGATGGAGCAACACGTCCTCGCACCATCCCGGCGAGTCAGGCACCGGCGCGGGGATTTTTTCCACGAACTGAAGAGATTCCCCGTCAAACACGTGGAGTTCGTCCCTCTCGGGGAAGAACGCCAGTTCCTTTGTCCGCATCGCGCCGATGCACCGGACCGCATTCATCGTTTCCATTCTCTGCTGGAAAACCACGCGCTCCTCGGCAAGGCTCCACACGCCGAACTGCCCTTTCCCTTCTCGCCGCGGCAAACCGTTTGCGGTCTGATCGGTTCCGAGGTACGCAAAGCGGCCGCCGACGGCAAGCGAGATGACGGGTTCGTCGCCGAGGGGATTCCGCCAGACGGTGATTTCCTCGGTTCGCGGGTTCAAACGAGCCAGAGCCCCGCCATATTCCCCGTATGCCGCCTGCCATCCGGAGTAAAGATTCCCGTCGGGGCCGAGCCGCATTCGTCCTGTCGGCCGGCACTGATGCTGGTCCGAGATGGAGCCGATATGCCGCGGGTTCACGTTGTTCCATTGATCCCACGGGCGTGCGGGATCGTACACGGCGAAGTCCGCGCCGGAATACGAAGCAGTGTACAGTTTTCCACCGACAGAAACCGCGCCGTACACTTCTCCGCTTGAGTCAATCACGGCCCCGGAATTCCAGACTTTCCCGGTCTCGATCTCATACGAGGCGACGGTTTGTCCGTACGATGGGCCGCCCCAGATGCGGTGGGGACGGGGCGAATCGGGTGGGTCCGCAGTGAGAAAATGAAACGGTCTCCCGGCGCTTTCGGCCGGAATTCGGCGAAGCTCCAAACGCGGGCTTCCGGCGGGCAATGCGAAGTAATCCTGACCGCGGATGCCCAGCAGGCGACCATCCTGTGCTACGTCGAAAACCCGGCAACCGCGCAGTGTCAGGTCCGTCACGAGAGTCAGAGAAGCGGTTGCCGGAAGCCATTCCCACGTCTGCCGTTCGGCGGTAAGGTGAACACGTTCTTCCGTAGAATACCGTGCAATCCCTTTCCACCCGCTTCCCACCGGGCAATCGGGAAGTGGGAGCCGTTCCACGGGCTCCAGTTGCGGGCCCCTGAATGCCAGAAGGCCGCGCTCAGGGTGTTGCACGAAAAGGTGGCCACGGAGGCTGACGATCGGTTTGGCGAAGAAATCCGGCTCGTCCGGAACGAGGAACTCAAACCGTTTTTCTGCGATTCGATAGACCCGAACGGATTGACTTGCCGACCCGAACGTGCAGATAATATCTCCTCCCGGCGCCGTCGCGACGTTGCGCAGATACTGGTTTTCCGTTCCGGCAACCGGGCTCCCGCAATCTTCGAACTCTCCCGTCTCCGGGTCAAAACATCCCAGTTTTGCGCCCGGGTAGGTTCCGCCGTACACGCGGCCGTCTGATCCTGTGGCCATTTCCCATACGTAGCTTTCACCGGGGAATGACACAACGCGCGTGAACTCCCGCCTTCGCATGTCGAACACGAGGAATTTACCGTCATAGTACGTGCTTATCGCAAGCCGTTCGCGTGGCAACGGGAGAACACACCACGATCCTTGCCCGGCAGGCCACCGGAAGACTTCGGCGGTGTCCCCTTCGAAGTCGATCGCAATCAGTTCACCGCCATACTGCTCGTTCATGTTGGTGATCCAGAATTTCTCGCGACCATCCACGGGGTCAACCGCTGCGCGGCCCGCGAGCACCTGCTTTGCCCGGACGGGGTCTGCGAGAGCCGTCACGACCAGGTTGGCGCGGCCGGGCGCTGCCGATTCATTGCTCTCGGACGGTGAGGAAAGGCTCTGCGCCATGCTGTGCTTCCTTGCAAGCAGACGTGCGGGAAGCAGGAGAGAACCGAT